>DYNS01000039.1 GCA_020720965.1 Anaerolinea sp.
GGCTTGTTCCAAAGCGATGCCTTCCATTCGGGAATAAACCACCTCGCGCCAATTATCAACCGTTAAGACCGGGCCATTCCAGTTCGTTTGCGCCAGGGCATTGTTCAACAAAACCAGGTTGGGGGTAGGCCAACCTTTATCGGACAAATACCAGGTCAAATCATATAGATCGCGACCTTTGAGATAGGGACGCTGCAAAATGGCGTGCAATTTTCCAGCCAGCAAGGAACCCTGGTCGTGATGCTGGAGATTGAGCAGCACATGCCGACGAATCAGCGAGGTTGCCAGCCCGGCCCCGCGTGGTGGATTGCTATCAACCTCGATCTTGACTGCCATGATTTCATCGCGGTGAGGGGACAAGTTCAAATCAAAGGGCAGACCAGGAAAACGCACAAAGGCGCTGTGAACAGTCTTCTGGTCATTGACCTTCAGTTCAACCACATAGCCTTGCGTCTCTAAATCACTGCGGAGAGATTTCAGGAAAGCGCGAAAATCATAATGCTCAGATGGCCTTTCCAGGGCGAAATCCAGGTCTTCCGAATAACGCGGCAGGGAATACAGGAAACGCAAAGCCGTTCCGCCATGAAAGGCCAGCATGGTCATGACTCCGCTCCGCTGCAGGCTTTGCAGGATGATGGCTTGCAGATATTCGCGCGCCAAGTTAAGCGCCGCCAGCGGTGATTTTTCTGATTTCGCTAACCAAAGCAATTCTTCTTTCATACGATTTCCTCGTAACCGGCCGACTCTTCCCCCGCCAGCCTGAAGATATGTTCTGCCACTCGCTTCCATTTTGGTTTCCCGGCACGCTGAGCTAATTCATGCAACCGATCCAGATTCAGCCGTTCCAGGTTCTGTAGACGGAGTTGGCGCAGGTAATCAAGGGTGTCGGCCTGGGGGGTAAGATGCGCCAGGTCAAGGATCGCTTTTTCGGGTGTAGCAACAAAGGCAGATTGTTCCTGGGGTAAATCCACGCGCTGGTAGCCGAAAAAAAGATGCGCGGCAAGATGTTGAAAGTGGAACCCATACTCCCATCGCGCTGGGCGCTCCGTCGTCACACTCCACGTCCGCGCAGCATACTCTGGAATCAGCCCATAATAAGCCAACGCCGACTGCGCACTGACATAAGAACCGGGCATCAAAAAATTGGCAACCAGGAAGGGATGGGGAATGATTTTCTGATAGGGCGGCGCCAGGGTATACAGCCCCCGCCGCAGTTGTCTTAGTTTGCCAACGCCGACCCAGCGGGACAACTGCCGACGGACATCGTTTGGGTCAACATCCCCAGAGAGGAGCAAACCTGTCTCAAAAAGTGGCTGATCAGCAACCAAGTGAAGTAATCGTTCAAATTGCATGTATTTATTATGCCATCAATGGCAAATTAATTCAACAAAAAATGGGTATGTTTTTTGCTCACATGATAAGAGCCTTCCAGGAACTTCCTCAAAACGGATATAGGCGTAATGTGCTATTCTGGGGAGATAGGGCAGGCTCTAAGAATCATAAAGGGCTATTCCGATAAATGAATAGCCCTTTGCTATCATACAACCGAATCCGTTTATTTCAATTTTTAGTGCCGCCTACGTTGCCGCCTACGCTCCGAATGCGGAATTTATACCCATAAATAATCATCCCGCGCTCATCGCCATCGTTGCGGAGTTTGCGAGTCACCATCTCCACGGGCATTCCAATTTCTACAGGCTGGTCGCCCAGGTCGGTGAGTTGAGCGGTGATGAGGGGTCCTTCGTTTAACTTGACCAGGGCAATGGTGTAAGGCGATTGACTTTCAAAACCGGCGGGCGGTTCGTACACGGTTGTATAAGAAAACACTTCTCCTTTGCCGCTAAAAGCGTAGGGAGTTTTGGCTTCGCCGCCACAGGAGGGGCAGACATCTCTCGGGGGGAAGATTTTCACCTCGCAGTGCGGGCAAACCTCGCCTACCAGAGCATAACGTTGTTTTTTGAGTCGCCAATGACGAGAAATTTCCATAGGGTTTGAGTCTCCTTTTGTTGAGCCTAATTCTATGCCGCGCCTCTATCAGGAACTATCAGAGAGGCGCGATATAATCACCCCATGAGAGAATTTTTATATTCACGCAATGCAGTATACGAAGCCCTACGCGCCCGGCGGCGCGATTGTTTTTCTTTGCTGGTTGCCGAGGGTGTGCAGCCCAACGGCAAAGCCGAGCGAATTTTTCAGTTGGCGCAGGAGCGAAAGTGCAAGGTGGAGAGGGTCGCCCGCCCCCGACTGGATAAAATTCACCCCAATCACCAGGGGTTTGCGCTGGAAGTGAGCCGCTACCCTTACGCCGCTCTGCCCGACCTGCTGGAGCGCGCCCAGGAACGCAATGAGCCTCCCTTTATTCTGATTCTTGACACTCTCAACGACCCGCAAAACTTTGGCGCTCTCTTGCGTACTGCGGAGGCGGTGGGGGCACACGGGGTCATCATCCCCCTGGCGCGGACGGTGGAGGTGACTCCGGCAGTGGCAAATGCCTCCTCCGGGGCGAGCGAACACCTGCTCGTGGCGCAAATGAATCTGGCGCAAGCCATTGCGGAATTGAAGGAAGCCGGGGTTTGGGTTGTCGGCTTGGACCAGGACGGGGAAACAGTGAGAACAGATTCCGGGAGAAAATCCCCCCTTTCTGGGGCGTTGGGCTTGGTCGTTGGCTCGGAGGGGGAGGGGATGCGCCCCCTCGTCCGAAAATCCTGCGACATCGTGCTGAAACTGCCCATGCGCGGAGAAATCGAATCGCTTAATGCGGCTGTTGCCGGGTCGGTTGCGCTGTACCTGGCTTATCTTTTACGCCTTCAGGAGTAGCCATGCCCGCCTCTGCCGTCATTCACTTTCCAAAAGGTTTTTTGTGGGGTTGCGCCACCGCTTCTCATCAGGTGGAGGGCAACAATACCAACAATAACTGGTACCGATGGGAGCAGGAGGGGCATACAAAACACCAATCTGGCTTGGCTTGTGATTGGTGGGGAGGGCGCTGGAAGGAAGACATGGACCGCGCCGCAGAAACTTTCCAAAACGCGCACCGTTTTTCGGTGGAGTGGAGCCGGATTCAGCCCCTGCCCGACCGTTGGGATGAGAGCGCCCTGGAGCGTTACCGCGCCATGGCACGCGGCATGACGGAGCGCGGCATTGCGCCGATGGTGACTTTGCATCACTTTACCGACCCGCTGTGGTTGTACGACCAATGCGGTTGGGAGGATGAAGCGGTTGTGCCTTTGTTTGAGAAATACACCCGCAAAGTGGTGGAGGCGCTGAAGGAATATGTCACCCACTGGGTGACGATTAATGAGCCGAATATTTACGCCCTGAGCGGCTATGTGGCGGGTGATTTTCCGACCTGCCAGGCGAGCCACAAAGGCATGGCGGCGGCGCTGCGGGCGCTGGCAAATATGCTGCGCGGACACGCGGCGGCGTACCATGCCATTCATCAAATTCAGCCGGAGGCAAGGGTGGGCTACGCCCTGCACTATCGCCCGATGGTGGCGGCACGCCCCTGGTTTCCGCCAGACCTGCTGATGCGTAACCTGCAATATAGCGGCATTAACCTGGCTTTTCCCAGCGCCCTCAGCAGCGGGGTGATGAAGTCTCCCCTGGGCAACGTTAAAATTCCGCAGGTAAAAGGCTTGCAAGACTATCTCGGCATCAATTACTACTCGGTGGATACGGTTAAGTTTGACCTGGGCAACCCACGCGAATTGTTCGGCAGGCGCTACTTCCCGGAAGATTCGGATTTTTCTGCCACCAAATTTATTGCCAACATCCCGCACGGAATGTATGACAGCCTGGCTTGGGCGGCAAAGACCTACCCCAACCTGCCCCTCATCATTACCGAAAACGGGGTGGAAGACCCCGCCGATAGTCTTCGCCCGCGTTACCTGGCACAGCACCTGCAACAGGTTTGGCGGGCGGTCAACTTCAACTTCCCGGTGAAGGGCTATTATCACTGGTCGCTGGTGGATAATTTTGAATGGGAACGAGGCTGGACTCAGCGGTTTGGCTTGTGGGGGCTGGATGTGGAAACCCAGGCACGCCTTCGCCGCCCCTCGGTGGATTTGTACGCCGAAATCTGCCGCGAAAACGGGCTTTCCAGTGACATGGTGGCAAAATACGCCCCCGAAGTTTCTGCAACAATGTTCCCCGGCTAAGCCTGCCGTCCCTACCGCACCGAGACGTTATAAGCAGCCTCGGCGCGGGTGAAGCGGGTGTTTCCGCTAATGACGAGGACGGCTTCCTCCATATCGTCAAAGTTCAGGGTCACTTCGGCGGTTTGGTCGGCGGTAAGGGGCAGCGTTTCCACTTTGGTTTCCTCGCCAAAGCGGATGAGCGCCAGCCGGAAGGTTTGGGGCAGGGCGTTTTCCACCCGCACAAACCCAGCCGATTCCCAGCCCCCGGCATCGGTTTCAAAGTCGGTAAAGTAGTTCACTTCGGGGATGGAAATATCATCCAGTAGCAAACCTTCGCCATTGACGGCGGCATCGGTTACATATTCAAAGCGGAGCAGGACTTTTTTGCCCGCAAAATCATCCAGGCTGAGGCTTTCCTGCACCCAGCCGCCGCTTGTGCCGTTGTAACCCCAGCCGTAGGAGTTGCCAGATGGGTCTTCGCCCGTGCCGGAGGGGGTCATTAACATCTGCCAGGTTTTGCCGCCATCAGTGGATGCTTCCAGGTAAACGTAGTCGTAATCTTCTTCGATGTCGTACCAGGTTTGGTAGTTCAGGGTTAATGCCCCGGTGTGGTTGGTAAAGTCGAAGGCGCGGGTAAGAGTCATATCCGATTCATCGCCCTTGTTGGACCAAAAGGCAAAACTGCCAGAGTAGGCATCTGCGGGGAGCAGGTCTGCCAGTGTGGAACCGGTAAAGGTAAGGGTAACCTGCCCCCGGCAGGCGATTCGGAGGTAATCCACGCCGTATTGCTTGACAGAGGCGTTCCTTTCGGTGGGGCAGTTTTCCATTTCATCGGTAGGGCGGGCTTGGGGGGCTTGCGGATAATTACGGTAGGCGTAGCGCCCATCTTCCACCGAGCCATCTTGCAGGTAGTTGGCGACTGCCCAATCCATAAACACATCATCGGCGCGGATGGCTTGCCCGGTTTGGCTATCGGTGGCACCGATGGCTTGCAGGGTTACATCCACCCCTGCCATGTCGTTGGCGGGTTCGCGCACCAGTTGTTTGGTGGCTTCCTCGCCAAATCGGTCTAAAAAGTACGTCATAAAGAGGAAACTGCTGCCGTAGTGCGGTCCGTTGGAGCCGGTTTCTGTGCCCCAATCGGTCAGTTGCACATCGGTATTGCTGATGTAGGAATCATCGGCGTAACTTTCGTAATAGCCATTGAGCAAAACCGCCAACTCGGAGAAGCCTTCGTTGACCCAGGTGGCTTCGTTGCGGTCTTGGGCAAAGTGAATCATGTGCTGAAACTCGTGTGCCAGCACGCCAAAAGTGTAGGGGTCATCCAGAGGCGAGTTATCGGCATTGAAGACGAACATCTCATGGGCGTTGGAATATTCGGCGGCGAGGGGGTGATACGAATCTGGCGAGGAGAAATACCCGGCAACCGAGGAGCCGATTCCGCGTGTGTATAGGATGTAGATGCGTGGGTCTTCATCGATACCGGGGGATTGTTCACTGCCGAAAAATTCCCGGTTGGTGGGGTACATTTTCTCGCTAAAGGCATCTACCAGCGCCTTCACTTTTTTCTCGTTGACAGAAACACCCTCCTGCACCCAAAAATAGGCGTTGGGGGTCAGGTACACCAGGCGGGCATTCACCTGAAAAGGCGTAACCGTATCGGTATCCATTGCCCAAAATTGCTGTTCCGCGCCCACTGCGTAAGGTCCGCTGGGCATGGTGAGGGGGATATTGCACTTGCCTTCCAACCGACAAGCCAGGTCTGCCGGGTTGCTGGCGGGGACAATGCTGGTTTGCAGGGTTTGGAGGGTGATAAGGGGAATCTCCTGCCCCTGGGGGCGGACGGGCATAACGGGCATGGAAGTCGGCTCAAAGGTAAAATCGCCGTTTTGGGTTTCTGCCTGGCTGCCCAGGTACAATAAACCGCCCAAGCCCAGCCCAACCAAAACGAGGCAGCAACAAGCCAGCAAAAAAAGGATGATGAGAAGAATCCCTGGTGTGGTGGTGAAGAAGTTTTTATTTTCCATTGCGTTTTCTCCTAAAATTGCTTCATTCTACCAAAAAGCCCCCACTCTATTGACTCAACCTTCCCGCCTGGTTATGCTACAAACACCCCTTCTGATGGAACTCATCGCAGGCGAAAAACGTCTTGTAAAGTAGATTGGAGATTTTGCCATGCGCCCCCAAACCTTTTTTCTCGTTTTCCTCTCCCTACTATGGCTCTCTGCCTGCGCCGCCCCCACCCCCTCTGGCGGCGCTCCCGTCCCTGTCCTCATCCAAACGGGGGCCGCCGCACCCCTTAGCCCTGGAGAACCCGGAACCATGATAACCAAACTTAGCGCGGGGCAACCTCCGCAGCCCACCCCGCAAACCAGCCTGCCCACCGCCGGGGAATCCCTCAGCGCCGCCGAGGTACAAGCCATCTTTGCCCGGCTGCCCAACCTGCCCAACGAGGCAGCAGAAACCTCGGCGTTCAACCCGCCCACCGAAATTCTGCCCCCGCCCCGCCCCAGCGAAACCCTGGAGCAAGTCTTCCCGCCCGCCGCCACAGAAAGCCAGCCCATCGCCGCCCCCGCTCAGGCGCTGGAAGTTCTGCGCTACTCCCCCGAAGGCGAAGTCTCCATCGCGCCCTTCCTCAGCGTCACCTTCAATCAGCCCATGGTCGCCCTGGGAGATTTGCAAACCCTCTCCGCCCAGGCTGTGCCGGTGCAGATACAGCCCCCTCTGCCCGGAACCTGGCGCTGGGTTGGCACAAAAACGCTCACCTTCTCCTACGACTCCTCTCAAATAGACCGCCTGCCCCAAGCCACCCAGTACCGGGTCAGCATTCCGGCGGGGACAACCTCGGCAACCGGCGGCAGGCTGGAGCAAACCGTCAGTTGGCTCTTCAGCACCCCTCCGCCGCAAGTGATTCAATCCCACCCTTACAGCAACGACCAACCCCTCACCCCTCTCTTCTTTCTGGAATTCAATCAGCGCATAAACCCGGCGGAGGCGCTAACAACCGTTTGGGTTTACGCCAACAACCAGCCCATCCGCCTGCGCCTGGCAACCGAAAGCGAAGTGGAAGCAGACGAAGCGGTAAAACGACTGGCGCAAAATTCGCTGGAGGGGCGCTGGATGGCGTTTACGGTGGAACAGCCCCTGCCCCGCGATGCCCACATCTCGGTCACTGTCGGACCAGGAACCCCCTCCGCCGAGGGCAGCCTGACAATGAGCGAACCCTACACCTACCAATTCCAGACCTACGCCCCCCTAAAAATGGAAGAAAGCCGTTGCGGTTGGTACGATGAAAATTGCCCCCCGCTTACGCCCTTCTTCATCCGCTTCAACAACAGCCTCGACCCGGATTCCTTCCAGCCCGACCTGCTCACCGTTAGCCCCGCCATTGCCGGGCTGCAAGCCAACCTGGAGGGCAACAGCATCACCCTGCAAGGCGAAACCCTGGGAAGAACCGTTTACACCGTCCGCATCTCCGGCGAGGTAAAAGACATTTTTGGGCAAAGCCTGGGCAAAGACCAAAACCTTACCTTTAAGGTAGGCAACGCCAACCCACTTCTGATGGGAGCAGGACAAAGCTTCCTCACCCTGGACCCCGCCGCCCAAAAACCCGTTTTTTCGGTCTATGTCATCAACCACAGCAACCTGCTGGTGAAGGTCTATCAGGTGCAGCCCAGCGATTGGGATGCCTACACCCAAGCCATCCGCGAGGATAAGCCCCTGCCCGGCACACTGGTTTACGACAGCACCATCGCCATAAACCCGCAACCCGATAGCCTGCACCAAGCCGATATAGACCTGGCTCCCTACCTGCAAAACAGCCTGGGGCATCTTGTGGTGGAAGTGCAAGCCCCGCCAGACCTGTTACAACCCCAAACCTGGTTCACCGAGCCAAAAATAACCGCCTGGGTGCAGTCGACTCAGCTGGGGCTGGACGCGCTGAGCGACCATAGTCAGGTCACTGCCTGGGCAACCGACCTGCAAACCGGCGCACCCCTGCCAGGGGTGCAGATTCTTAGCCCGCAGGCAGAGCTCGCCCTCACCGGCGAAGACGGAACCGCCCGCTTTGCCATCCCCGCCGGGGCAACCTACCTGCTCGCCCGTCGGGGCGCAGACCAGGCGCTCCTGCCCAAAAACACATCCTACTGGTCAGAAGAAACCTGGCAGACAGTCCCGCTTCAGGATGAGTTGCGCTGGCACGTCTTTGACGACCGCGCCATGTACCGCCCGGAGGAGGAAGTTCACATTAAGGGCTGGCTTCGCCAGGTCAGCGCCGGAACCAATGGGGATGTGCAACTGCCAGATGCCAAAAACATAACCTACCAAATAACCGATTCGCTCGGCAACCCGGTAGGTAGCGGCACAGCCCCTGTCAGCGCCTTGGGTGGTTTTGACTTCTCCTTTACCCTGCCCAAAAACATCAACCTGGGCAGCGCCAACCTGCAAATACAGGCAGAAAGCGCCCTAGCCAACGGGCAACACTATCACAGCATTCAGGTACAGGAATTTCGCCGCCCGGAATTTGAAGTAACCGCCAAAACCGAAAGCGCCGCGCCCCACTTCCTCAACGGCTACGCCCTGCTTTCGGTAGAAGCCAAATACTACGCCGGAGGCGGCTTGCCCAAAGCCCAAACCGTCTGGGCTATTCGCAGCAGCCCCGGCGCTTACGCCCCTCCCGGCTGGCATCAGTTCACCTTTGGCAGTTGGCAACCCTGGTGGCGCGTCTGGTATCAGGAACCGGAAGAGGAAGGAAGTCTCGTCACCTACGAGGGCGAAACCGATGCGGCAGGCTTTCATTACCTGCGGCTGGATTTTACAGAAGAAGGCGAAACGCCCCTCGCCCGCCCCCAAAGCATACACGCCGAAGCCAACGTCACCGACGTAAACCGCCAAACCTGGAGCAGCGCCACAGACCTGTTGGTACATCCGTCCAACCTCTACATCGGCATTCGCACGGCGCGTTATTTTGTGCAAAAAGGCAGCCCCATGCCGGTGGAATTCATCGTCACCGACCTGGACGGGGTTCCGGTTCCTGGCAAAACCGTCCAAATCCAAGCCACCCTCCTGCAATGGCAATATCGCCAGGGCTGGCAGGAAATTCCCCAGGAAACCCAAACCTGCAACACCCTCTCGGCAGAAAGCCCCCTCTCCTGCCCATTCACCGCCAACCAGGGCGGCTCTTACCAAATCACCGCCACCGTAACCGATGACGAAGGGCGCATCAACCAGAGTCAATTCACCCGTTGGGTCAGCGGCGGCACAGCCCGCCCCGCTCGCAACGTAGAGCAGGAAGAAGTGACCCTGATTCCGGACAAAGAGACCTACCAACCCGGAGACACCGCCGAAATTCTGGTGCAAGCCCCCTTTGCCCCGGCAGAAGGATTGCTCACCGTCACCCGCGAGGGAATTCTCTACACCGAACGCTTTACGGTGGAAGAAAGCGGCTCTTTCACCCTGCGCGTGCCCATCTCCGAGGCGCATTTGCCCAACCTGAACCTTCAGGTGGACCTCAACGGGTATGCCGCTCGCAACGATGCCGAAGGCAACCCGCTAAAAGACCTGCCCGCGCGCCCGGCTTACGCCTCCGGCAGCCTCACCCTCCCCATTCCGCCCCTTACCCGCAGCCTCACCGTCCGCGCCGAACCCGCCCAAAGCAAAGTGGAGCCGGGCGGTCAGACCAGCGTCCGCGTCCTCGTCACCGATTCGGCGGGCAACCCCGTATCAGGCGCGGAAGTCGCCCTGGTCGTGGTGGACGAAGCCATCCTCGCCCTCACTGGCTACGAAGTTTCCGACCCCTTGGGTACGTTTTACCCGCAGCGCGGCTCCTGGCTCAGTTCTGCCTATGCCCGCAGCAGCATTGTGCTGATAGACCCCGTGCAAATGGCACGCGATGCCACCGAAGAAAAATTTACCGAATCACGCGCATTGGATGGTCTTGCCCTGCCGATGGCAGCCCCGGCAATGGAAGCCGCGCCCATGGCAACTGCCCTGCCCCAAACCGGCGGCGGCGGAGAGGAAAGCCCGCAAATTCGGCTGCGGAGCGATTTTAACCCCCTGGCAAATTTCTCCCCTGCCGTCATCACCGCCGCAGATGGCTCTGCCGAGGTCTTGGTAACGGTTCCAGATAACCTCACCCGTTACCGGGTGATTGCGGTGGCGGTGGAGGAAAGCGGAAAACGCTTCGGAGCCGGAGAATCCGCTTTAACGGCGCGTCTGCCCCTCATGGTTCGCCCCTCCGCGCCGCGTTTTCTCAACTTTGGCGATTGGTTTGAACTACCGGTTGTTCTACAAAACCAAACCGACCAGCCCCTCAGCGTGGACGTGGCGGTGCGCGCCATCAACCTGCAACTTGCCAACAGCGGAATGCGAGTTACCGTGCCTGCCAACGACCGGGTGGAACTGCGCTTTGCTGCCCAAACTGCCCTGGCGGGCAATGCCAGCCTGCAAGTGGCGGCGGTTTCTGGCGCTTTTACAGATGCCGCCTCGGTGGAAATTCCGGTGTACACCCCCACCACGAGCGAGGCTTTTGCAACCTACGGCGTGCTGGATTCCGGGGCAATTGCCCAGCCGGTGCAGTCTCCGGTGGGGGTCATTCCGCAATACGGCGGGCTGGAGATAACGACCTCCTCCACTGCCCTGCACGCTCTGAGCGATGCGGTTCTGTACCTGAGCCAATACCCTTACGAATGTTCGGAGCAGCTGGCTTCGCGGGTACTGGCAATTGCCGCTCTTAGGGAGGTGCTGACAGCGTTTAATGCCGAAGGTCTGCCCGACCCGGCAACCCTGGAAGATGCGGTGCAGCGGGACCTGGAAAGGCTGGCGGGCTTGCAAAATTATGACGGCGGCTTCCCTTACTGGCAGCGCGGCTACGAATCCAGCCCGTTTAACAGCATTCACGTCACCCATGCCCTCGTCCGCGCCCGTCAAAAGGGCTTTGAAGTGCCAGAAGCTACCTACCAAAACGCCATGGCATACCTGGCGAACATTGAAACCCATTACCCGGACTGGTACAGCGAAAACACGGCGAGAACCCTCAGCGCCTACGCCCTCTACGTCCGCAACCTGAGCGGAGACAAAGACGCCGCCAAAGCCGAAAAACTTCTCCAAACCGGCGGAGCGCAAAACTTCTCGCTGGCTGCTCTGGGCTGGCTGTGGCAGGTGGTAGAGAGCGAAGACCAAAAGGATGAAATTCGGCGGCTGGTTGCCAACCGGGTGGTGGAAACGCCCGGCGCGGCAAACTTCATCACCGACTTTGACGAACAAAGTTACCTGCTGCTCTCCTCCAGCCGCCGTACCGATGCCATTCTGCTGGAAGCCCTGATGCAGGATAACCCCCAAAGCGACCTCATCCCCAAACTGGTCAACGGGCTGATGGCGCAGCGGGTCAACGGGCGCTGGGGCAACACCCAGGAAAACGTCTTCGTCCTGCTGGCGTTGGATGCTTACTTCCGCACTTACGAAGCCCAGACTCCTCACTTTGTGGCGCAAATTTGGCTGGGAGAAACCTACGCCGCCCAAAGCACCTTTGAGGGGCGCACAACCGAGCGGCACCAGACTTTCATCCCCATGTCTTACGTCCTGCAAGAGACCCAAGCCGGTATGCAAAACATCACCATCAACAAAGAAGGCGAGGGGCGTTTATACTACCGCCTGGGCTTGCGCTACGCTCCCGCAGCCCTTGCCCTGCCCCCGGCAGAGATGGGCTTTGTGGTGCGCCGCGTTTACGAGGCAGTGGACGACCCCAAGGCAGTGTACCAGGACGAGGATGGCAGGTGGCACATTCAGGCGGGGGCGAGGGTGCGCGTAAAAATTACGATGGTGGCAGAAAGCCGCCGTTACCATGTTGCCCTCAGCGATTCGCTCCCCGCCGGGCTGGAGATTGTAAACCCCGCCCTGGCAGTCTCTGGCAGTGTGCCGCAAAACCCCGCCGAAAGTAGTTCCCGTTATGGGTGGTGGTGGTCACGCACTTGGTACGAACACCAAAACCTGAGAGATAACCGCGCCGAAGCCTTTACCTCCCTGCTGTGGGACGGCGTGTACGAATATACTTACGTCACCCGCGCCACAACCCCCGGTATCTTCCTTGCCCCGCCCGCCAAAGCGGAAGAAATGTATAGCCCGGAAGTCTTTGGGCGAAGCGGCACAGATTGGGTGATTGTGGAATAAAGAAAAGAGCGGGAGGCTTGCAAGCCTCCCGCTCTTTTGATTCTTGGGACAGGTTTAGCGTAACTGCGGCGCGGCGCGTAATCGGCGGGCAAGCAGAATGACCGCAACAAGTACGAACGAGGCAAGAAACAAGCCCGTCAAGCCCACGTCATCCGCAAAGCCGCCATCCGGCAGGGCTGTGGGGGTGGAGGAAGGAGTCCCCGCCGAGAGAGTTGCCTGGGCGGTTGCCGTCAGGTTGGAGGCGACCAGTTGGGTTTGCAGCGCTTCCACCGTTGCGGTGGCGGGTCCCACCGGGGCTGCCTGCCCTGCCGGGGTTTCGGTGGCAAAGACCAGCACCGGGGTGGCAGAGGGGGCGGGAGTGGGGG
>DYNS01000040.1 GCA_020720965.1 Anaerolinea sp.
CCCTTGTTCACGAATTTGCCCACCTGCTCACCCTCAGCCCGGCGCAAGTCACCCCCTCCCAAGCCCTGTTCCAGGACCCGGAAAACTACGACCTCTACGAAGACGAAGTGAATGCCTGCCCTCACTACTTCCCCGGCGAGGGATGCAGCCAGGAGAACTCCTACATCAATCTCTTCGTCAACCGCTATTGGGGCGATATTTTTGACGAATGGAACGACATCAACCTGCTGGAAGACGAAGATGAATACTACGCCGCCCTGGACGACTTCTACCTGGCACACGAGGACGAATTCGTAACCGACTACGCCCCCACCAGCCCAGAAGAAGACATCGCCGAATCGTTTACCTACTTCATTTTGCAGCCTAAACCCGCAGGCGACACCCTGGCAGAGGAAAAAGTCCTGTTCTTTTACGAATTTCCAGAGCTGGTACAACTGCGCGAAGCAATGGGCGCGGGACTCTGCGCTCAGTTGGAGGAACAAACCCCATGAACCTACCCCTCGACCAGATTTTGCAGGGCGACTGCGTAGCCACCCTGAACGCCCTGCCAGAAAAATCTATAGACCTGATATTCGCCGACCCGCCCTACAACCTGCAACTGCAAAACGAACTGCACCGCCCCAACATGACCAAAGTGGACGCGGTAGATGACGATTGGGACCAATTCGCCTCCTTTGAAGCCTACGACAAATTTACCCGTCAATGGCTCGGCGCCTGCAAACGGGTACTCAAACCCAACGGCAGCCTTTGGGTCATCGGCTCTTACCACAACATCTTTCGGGTCGGCAGCATCCTGCAAGACCTGGGCTTTTGGCTGCTCAACGATGTCATCTGGGTCAAAACCAACCCCATGCCCAATTTTCGCGGGGTGCGCTTCACCAACGCCCACGAGACCCTGCTATGGGCAAGCGCCGGTAAGGGCGCAAAATACACCTTTCATCACCAGGCGATGAAAGGACTAAATGATGAGAAACAAATGCGCTCAGATTGGTGGCTCCTGCCCCTGGCAACCGGCGCAGAACGGGTGCGGAATGAAAACGGCGAAAAAGCCCACTCCACCCAAAAGCCAGAAGCCCTGCTCTACCGGGTTCTCCTCGCCTCCAGCAACCCCGGAGACGTGGTGCTGGACCCGTTTTTTGGCAGCGGCACCACTGGCGCAGTGGCAAAACGACTGCACCGTCATTGGATTGGCATAGAGCGGGAGGAGAAGTACATCCGCGCCGCCCAAAAACGGATAGACGCCATTAAGCCAGAAGACTATCAGCCCAAAACCTTCAACGTGCAAAGCAAAAGCAAAGCCGCCCCCAGGGTGGAATTTTCGGTCCTATTGGAAAACGGATGGGTGCAGGCGGGGCAAACCCTCTTCTTTGCCAAAGACCCCTCCCGTTCCGCCACCATAAAGCCGGATGCACGCCTGCGAACCGCAGACGGTTTTGAAGGCAGTATTCATAAAGCCGGGAGTCATTACAGCAACGGCGCTCCTTGCAACGGCTGGGAGCATTGGCATCTGCTGGAAAACGGGCAGCTCATCCCCTTAGGAGAGGTGCGGGAGAAATATCGAGAAGAAAAACCCGCGCCCTAACCCGGTGCGGGATGGTTAGGGTGCGGGGATGCCTGTGCAAAAGCGGTGGAGGGATTAAGGCGCGGGGGGCGTGCCCGCCGCAATGATGGGACCCTTTTCCGGGACGTTGGAGGGGCGGCCCAGGGGCATGAGCGGGCGATTGATGAGGGATTGTCCGCCGGGGGCGTAGAGCATTTGGTACATCAGAGAATTTTCCCATACACCGCCGCCCAAAATATCCACCCCGGTTGGCTCGCCGTTTTTGCGCTGCGAACCCGCCAGAATACCGGCGTAACTGCTTAAGTCCATGTTTTGGGTGGCTTTCAACACATCGGCATAGTGACAGGTGGTGCAGGCGGGCGAACCATCGTACCAGAGATTGGCTTCCAGAAAGAGTTTTTGCACGTCTTCTGTAAAGGTGGCGGTGCAGGTTTGCCCTTTTACGTCCGTAAAGGTGAAGGGCTCGGTTTCGGAATACCCGGCAGAAACCCAGGCGCCGAGTAAATCCACTGCTGCCACACGGCAGCGCGGCTTGGCGGGGGAGGCGTCTGCGCCCACTTTGGGGGCGGGCAGGGTGGCGGGGATGAGGGTGGGGATGGGGGTGGTTTGGGGCAGGGCAATTCCGGTGCAGGAATTGGTGGAATTGCAGCCGAAAAAGTACGTCCCAAGCGCAAAAGCCAGCACCAACGTGGGCAAGCCCAACAAAACGCCAAAAATAATCGCTTTCAAATCTCGCATTGCAATACCTCCGTTAGGGCGCAGGGGCAGCCTTGAGGGTGCGGATGTAATTGACCACGTCCCAGCGGTCGCGCACGGTCAGGTTTTCGTTGAGGGCAGGCATGTGAATCTGCCCATCCGCGCCGAGGATGCCGTTGGAAACGGTGAGGAAGAGGGCGCCATCGGCTTTCACCTGCACGGCTTCGCTCGTCAGGTTGGCGGGCTGCCACAGCAAAGAGCCGCTGATGATGCCGTTGCCCGCGCCATCTGCGCCATGACATTGGACGCAGTTTTGGCTAAAAAAGACCCGCCCGCGCTCCACCGAAACCTCGTCCGCCGGGACGGGGTTGGCAGGCGAGCCTTGCCCCGGAATGTACGCCGCACCCTCGATGGGGATAGACCGCGCCGGAACGGGTAGGGGCGATTCCATTGGTTTGTAGGAGGGCTGAATTTCCATGAAGGAAATCCATTCGATTTTGATAATGTCGAAGGTGAAGAGCATCACCACCCCAAAGAGCAGGGCGGCAACAGTCAGCACCAGCACGAGACGCTGTAAAAGGCTCATACAACCTCCGCCTGGGCGCGGCGAATTGATTCGGCGCCCTGGGTCTGCATTGCGGCTTCCACTTTCTTTTCCAGTTCCGGGGCGCATTCAATCAGCAGGGCAATTCGCCCATCGCTAATTTCCGGCACGTATTCCATGGGGGTAAAGTTGGGAAAGCGGCTGTCTAAAAACACGCCCAAAAAGGTGCTGATGAGCATGACGAGCATGGTCGTCTCGAACAGTACCACGATGGTGGGCGGCACAGGGATGAGGGGCTGACCGCCGACATAGACCGGGTATAAACTGGGCGTGCCAAAGGCGAGGAAGATGCCCAAGCCCATGCCTGCTGCCGCGCCGCCCAGCGCAAACCGGGCAACGTTGCTCCACTGCGGCTTGCGCCCCATCATCGCTTCGGTGATGGGTGTGCCGGAAATGACCGTCACCTGCGCGTCTGCCACCCCCAACGCCCGCAGGCTATCCACCGCGTGGGCGGCGGGGTCTATGTCTTCAAAAACTGCCAGGAGTAGATTTTTCTCTTGAGTCGTCATTGGATGTCCGTTAGTCGTTAGTCGGGTAGTCGAATATCGAGTATCGAATCTCTATTCTCTGCTCTCTATTCCTTAATCCCCAATCATTCCAGTTCAGCGACCGTGATGACCGGTTCTTTGCCGTAGCGGCGAATGGAGTGCGCCATTTGTCCTTCTTGCACTTCCCATACTGGCACAAGCGGGATGAATTTGGAAGCCAGCATATATAACAGCACGAAGAATGCTACCGAGCCGATGAAAATGGGGATTTCGACACTGACGTAGGGGAAGGTTTCGCGGAAGATTTTGACTCCGTGCCCCCACATGAAAGGTACGCGGTTAATTTGCAGGGATACCGGCACGATGATGAAGCGCTCTGCCCACATGCCCACGTTGGCAAGCAAGCCCACTGTAAACAGTATCCAGGGGTTGCGCCGCCATTGTTTATTCCACAGCACCAGCCAGGGGACGAGGATGTTAGTTATCAGCATCAGGAACCAGACCCAGCCGCCGGGACCCGCCTCGTGAAAGTGCAAAAGCGAATCGGTGAAGGAATCGCCGCCGTACCATTGCACCATGTAGTCGTTGAAGAAGAAATATGCCCAAGCCATGGAGATGATGAGCATGAGTTTGCCCAGCGCGTCAAAATGTTCCGGGCGCACAAAGTAGGTCATGTTCTTCATCGTGGCGCGGACGGTAATGACGACCATCGCCACCGCGGAGACGCCGGATTGCAAGGCTCCGACTACAAAGTAAGGACCAAAAATGGTGGAAGACCAGCCAGGGCGCATTGCCGCCGCAAAGTCCCAGGATACGATGGTGTGAACCGAGAACATGACCGGCAAAATGGCAAAGGCGAAGATGTTCAGGGCAATCCGCAAATGAGTCCATTCTGACTCGGTGCCGCGAAAGCCAAGCGCCAACACCCGGTAAACCGATTTGCGCCAGCCGGTGGAGCGGTCTCGCGCCATTGCCAGGTCTGGGATGAGGGGCAGAAACAGATACATGGTGGAAGAAAGCAGGTAGGTGTTAATCGCCAGAAAGTCCCACATGAGCGGGGAATGCAGGTTGGGCCAAATGAGGCGCTGGGTGGGGATGGGGAACATCCAATATGCCAGCCAGACCCGCCCCATGTGGGCGAAGATGTGAATGCCCGCCTGTGCCAGGGCGAAGGTGGTCATCAGTTCGGCGGCGCGGGTGAAGGGGCGGCGAAATTCGGCGCGGAAGACTCGCAGCAGAGCCGAGACGAAGGTTCCAGCGTGGCTAATGCCAATCCAAAAGACGGTATGCACCAGAAAGTAACTCCAGTACATGGGGCGGTTGACGCTGGCGGTGTACATGCCCTCCGAAATGGAGTAGCCCCACATGCCAAACAAGCCCACTACGGTCACGAGCGCCATCAGCCCGGCGACCGCCCAAAACTTCCAGGAGGTGGTGAGCATGGCTTCCATCACCAGGGCGTTCATCTCGCCGCGCGGCTTGGGGTCCAGCATGAGATGCTCTTTCCGCAACTCCGCTTCGTGGTCATGTTCGTGCGCTTCGGGGTGAACTTGCGCCAAAGCCTTAGCCGAGACGGTCATTGGAGCCTCCCTTCAGGTAGGTAACGCGGGGCTGCGTTCCCAACTCTTCCAACAGGTGAGAGCCGCGATTGCTGCGGGAGAGTTTGCTCACCCGGCTTTCCGGGTCGTCCAACCGACCGAAGACAATGGCATCGGCAGGGCAGGCTTGAGCGCAGGCGGGTTGGGCTTCGCCATCCAGCACCTCGCGCCCTTCGGCTTTTGCCTGGTCTTCGGCGCGGTGAATGCGCTGAATGCAGAAGGTGCATTTTTCCATCACCCCCCGGCGGCGGACGGTGACATCCGGGTTGAATTGGTTGGGCAGCGGGTCGGGGCGGTCGAAATCTGCCCAGTTGAAGACGCGCACCACATAGGGGCAGTTGTTGGCGCAGTAGCGCGTGCCAACGCAGCGGTTGTACACCTGCACATTCAGCTGCTCTGCCTGGCTATGCACGGTGGCAAAAACAGGGCAGACCGGCTCGCAAGGCGCAGAACCGCACTGCTGACACATCACCGGCTGGTAGGGGGTCATCTTCACTTCCGGGTATTGCCCCTCCCAAAGCCTTTCCACCCGAATCCAGCCCAGGCTGCGCCCATAACCGGCTTCCGCCTCACCCACAAAGGGGACGTTGTTTTCCATGGAACAGGCGACAACGCAAGCCTGGCAACCAGTGCAAAGGTCCATATCCACTGCCATGCCCCAGCGTCCTTCTTCGCCTTCTTTCCACTCCGCCTTAAACTCAGGAATTTTTGGAATCGCCATTTTCTAATGCTCCTCTCCAAACCCATACACGCCCATTTTGCTCTCCAAGCGAGAAAGCGGGCGTTTTTTACCAGTTTTTTCAATTTTGACCTTCACCCCGCCAAAAGCCAGGTCTCCGGCGGCATTGGTTTCGGCGCTGAACAAGAGCGCGGGATTCACGCCCCGATTCTCGGCGTAGCGCCCATAGGCGGTATGCCCCTGCCCAAACGGAATCGCCACCACGTCTGGACGAATGGCAGGATACCGATAGACCGAAACTTCCACCTCCCCGGCAGGGGAAATCACCCGGACTACATCGTCATCCTCAATTCCGAGGTGATGGGCGGTTTCGGGGTTCATCTCCAGCCACGAGTTCCACATGACGGTTGTGGTAGGGTCGGCAATCTCTTGCAGCCAGGGCTTGTTCGCGCCCGCCTCCGCCAAAATGGGGGAGGGGTACACGTACAGGGAAAATTCCTCGTGTTCGCCTTCGGCGTGTGCAGCTTCCGGGGCGTGAAAGGTGAGTTTCTTTTCCAAAGCGCCTGCGGCAGAAGGCGCCGAAGCGGAAGAATCATTCTGCCACCAGCCGCCATACTGCTGAAACAGCGCCCAGAACGAGGGTAAATCTGCCGCGCTGTAAAAGCCGCCGGGGGCTTCCACCAGCGCCGCCACTTTGGACTGAAGGAACTCCACCTCATCCTTAAAGGGCAGGGCATCGCCTGCTGCCGCAATCAACACATCCGCCGTAGCGCGGGTGTTGTAGTAAGGTACAACCACCGGCTGCGACCCGGAAAGGGCAGATTGTCCCGCGCCGGTTTGCACCCGCTGATAGCCCCACGATTCCAGCCCGTGATGGTCGGGGAAGATGTAATCGGCAGCGAGGGCGGTTTCATCGGGGAAGGTGGCAAAGGAGATGACCGTTTTTACCTTTTGCAGGGCGGCTTCCAAGCCCAGGGCGGCAGGCAACTCAAAGAGCGGGTTCACGCCATGCACCAGGAGAGTGTTCACCTCCCCGGCATTCATGCGCTTCACCAGGGCAGAGATTTCGGCGGCGCTTGCAGGGCGGTGATACGAATCGGCGAGGGGAGCGGCAGGGGTGTGGAAAACGCCGCCAGCCTTGCCCAGGTTATCTAGCAGGGCGTTAAGGGTCAGAATCGCTTTTGCGGTTTCCAAACCTTCCGCTTGCGCCAAAGCCGCGCCGCCAGGGAGGATGACCGGGCGCTCGGCACGCAGCAACAGGGCGGCGAGGCGCTCAAACTGCTCCAGGGTCAGCCCGGAGGCTTCGGCGGCGGCGGCAAGGTCCACCATCTCGAAGGCGGCAGGTGCGACTCCAAATTTTTGTTCCGCAAATAGTTTACCCAGGGCAGAGACAACCAAACCCTCCGCCCCCGGCAGAAGGGGATACCACTCATCTGCTTTGGCAGCGGTCTCGCTCAGGCGAGGTTCCAACTGCACAAAATGCCCGCGCACATCGCCCCGGCGCATCTGAGCGTAACCGCGTGTGTAAGCCACCGGCGAAAGCCAGGTTTCTAAAAAGTTTGCGCCAAAGGAAATGACCAGGTCGGCGTTGGCAATGTCAAAAAAGAGCAAATCTGGCTTGCCAAACACGGCGCGGGAGGCTTCTCCGAGGGTGGCGCGGGCTTCAAACATGCTCAAAGCCCCAAAGCGCAAAGGCGAGGGAGCGCCCACTGCCTGGCATACATCCGTCACCAGGTCAAAGAGATGGTCGGAGGCTGTACCCAGCAAAAACTGAGTCCCTTGCGGGTCTTGCAGGGCTTTCTGCACGACTGCAATCGCGGCATCCCAATCCATTTCCGTCAGGGTTGCGTCTCCGCGGGCGTGTTGAGCGGGGAACTGCACCCTATCCGGGTTATACATGCCGTGCAGGGTCGCCTGCCCACGCGCACAGGTCTTGCCCTGGTTGAGGGGGTGAAATTTGTTACCCTCGGCTTTAATCGCCCGCCCCTGATGGGTACGCAGAATAAGCCCACAACCGGCGGCGCACTCTCGGCAGGTTGTAGCGTAATAGGTGCTTTGACCGTTGTAGGTGTACTCCGGCATCTTCGTGTACGGCTCACGAGTCACATAGCGCGAGGCGGGTCCGCAGCCTGTCAGCACGGTTGCCGCTGCGCCCGCGCCCATCACTTTAAGAAAATCGCGCCGGGTAAAAGAGTCTGTCATGCGTCTTCCTTTCCAATTCGGTACTCGGTATGAGAGATTAGATACCGGAGATGAGAGATTCGTCACGTATCGCTTGCCACTTAATAATGGCAGGTGGCGCAGTCTATCAACTTTGTGCGCTTCAGCGGGTCTTCCACCGAATTTTCCAGGTGGCAGTTAATGCACCAACCCATATTCACTGTCTCTCCCACCGTTGCCACCGTCTTCTTGCTCATATCGCCATGGCAAGTCTCGCAGGCGAAACCGGCAGCAATGTGCGGGCGGTGATTGAAGTGAACATGGTCTGGAACCTGATACACCGGAACCCAGGGAATCGGCTCGTTCCGCTCCACATACCCGGCGAGTTTTTGCAACTCTGTGGGCCAAAGGTTCAACGCCACCGGCGCGGCAGGGTCGGAATACTTCCTCAACTGCCCATGACAAGCCCAACACTTCTGCTGGGTGGGCAACCCCGCCGAAGCCTGTCTCTGCGCCCCAGGGTGACAATACAAACACTGAATCTGCAAACCAACATGAATATTATGCGGAAACTGAATGGGCTGCTCCGGCGGAATCTGAGTCTGATACATCGCCCACGCTCCGCCGCTCAACAGCGCCAAAAAAGCAATCACCAGCAACAAAACAACTTCCTTCTTCTTCAATATCTCCAACAAATTCGCCATGCTTCACTCCATCCGGTGAAAAGAATATGCCTCAACAAACTACTTGCGGCGGCGAAAGACCCACACCACCACAAAACCGAGCGCCACAAAACCAAGTAAAAAGAAAGCACTCACGCCCAAAGTTCCCAATGCGGCGGCAATACCGGTAAGAATTCCCCCCGCCACGCCCCCGGCAGGCTCTCCCACCGGCGCAGCAGAAGCAGAACCAGCCCCGGCGTTACCCACCTGGGCTTGCTCTGCCCCGGTGACGAAATTCGCCTGCACATAACCCAACACATCTGCCCCATCCCGGTTACTCCAGCCCATGTCACGCCCAATCGGCATGGATGTCCCCGCCACCCCAAAACGGGTACGATGCAAAAAGCGATACGGGTCCCGCGCCGCAATCGTCCCCAAATACTCATCCACTCCCTCACTGCGGAAAACAATTGTCTTCCCATCCGTTCCATGACAAGCCGCGCAAACCGAAGAATACAACTTCTCGCCATTCTTCAAATTCGCATCCCGCACCCGCAGAGTCACCGGGTCAATAAAAGCGTCTGCATCCAGCAGCCCATCCTTAAGAAAAGCCGCCAACTGCTTCATACTCGACTCGTCCAAATACGCCGAGAAGTCGTGCGAGGGGTCCTTGGAACCCTGTAAATGCCCCACAATCTCCTCCGCAGAAAGGTCATCCGCCAGGGTAATGACACCAGGGAAGCCGGTGAAATGCGACCCCGCCGCATACGCCCCAGCAGAACCCTTGTAATCCCAACCATGACACTCAGCGCAGCGCCAGGTCTCCGCCCCAGAGCGGGTATTGCTCGTCTGCCTCTCCCAAATAGGATGGTTTCCCTCCGGCGCAGGCACATTCAAAGCGGCAAACCACTTGTCATACAAGCGTCCCCCCGCCGTCACATCGTCAGACTGGGCGGCTTTCATCCCATACACGGACGTAACGCTAAGACCAAAAATGAGAATTGCGCCCATCAAAATAAAGGCGCGAAAGACGGAACGCATGATTCACCTCGTTATCAGGATTTTTTAAGGAATATCTCAAAAAATTATACATGACATCTTAAAATTTGATAAGAATTGTCCGCTTTATACGCATGTTATACTGGGGTGAAACTTTATCACCCGTTTTGATGAAACCGGACTCATGAAGACAAACCTCCACCCCTTTGGCATCTTCCTGCTCATCCTGCTCACCCTGCTGGTCAGCGCCTCCGTTTTCTCCCCCTCTGCCCCCCCTCAGGAAAGCGCCCCAACCCTCACCCCCGCCGCCGAAAGCGCCACACCCCCAGGGATGATGGATGGCATTGCCTCCTGGGGCATCATCATCTTTGGCATCGTCCTGCTCCCCGCCCTGCTTGCCCTGAGGCGCAGCGCCAAACCCTAAAGAAACCCGCTCCAACGCTTGACATTTCTGTCACTCCCTGTAAAATGATAACGATTTTCAATAACAATCCGCTTTGGCGGAAAAAAACAGGAGACAGTAAATGAAAGTGAATTTCAGTTCCATTTTTGCAACTCTCGCGGCTCTCGCCCTCAGCCTATCGGCTTGCGGCACGGCTGCCCCCGCCCCCAGCGGCAAGTTACAAGTCCTCGCCAGCAGCACCATCCTGGCAGACCTGGCTCGCCAGGTGGCAGGAGACCGCGCCGAGGTTAGCACCCTTCTGCCCGTTGGCACAGACCCACATGCTTACGAAGCCGTCCCCTCCGATGTGGCAAAAATCGCCGCCAGCCAGGTTCTCCTCATCAACGGGTTGGAGTATGAGCATTTTCTGGAAAGCCTGCTGGAAAACGCAGATGGCGAACGGCTCACCATCATCGCCACCCAGGGTTTGACCCCCCACGAAATGGAAGAAGAGCACGAGGCAGGCGAACATGCAGAGGGGGAAGAACATGCCCACGAAGCGGGCGACCCTCACATGTGGCTGGACCCTAATCTCGTCATCACCTACATCGAAAACATTCGCGCCGGGCTTACCCAGGCAGACCCGGCAGGGGCAGAGACTTACCGCGCCAACGCCCAAGCCTACACCGCCGAACTAAAAGAGCTGGATGTCTGGATAAGCGCCCAGGTGAGCGGCATCCCTGCCGAGCGCAGGCTGCTTGTGACCAATCACGAGGCAATGGGTTATTTTGCGGAGCGTTACGGATTCACCATTGTCGGGGCGGTCATCCCCTCTCTCAGTAGCGGGGCTGCCCCCTCCGCCCAGCAAATGACCGAGCTGGTGAATCAGATAAACGCCAGCGGCGCTCCCGCCATCTTTCTGGGAGAGGTGGAAAACCCCAACCTGGCAGCCCAAATTGGGCAGGAAACCGGCGCAACCGTTGTGCAAGGGCTATATTTGGAAACTCTGACCAATGGCGAACCGGCGGGCAATTACCTGGCGTTGATGAAGTACAATGTCGAACTCATCTTAAACGCCTTGCGCCCGGAGACTCAGTGATAAAAGCCCTGATTTTTGACTTTGACGGACTAATCCTCGATACCGAAACCCCCGAATTGCTTGCCCTGCAAGAAGCCTACGCCCTTTACGGGCAAACCCTTACCGCAGAACTGTACGGGAGGGCAGTTGGCTCAGAATATGGCAAAGGCTTCGAGCCGCTTTCTTACCTGCGCGGGATGGCGAATCAGAACATCGAAGCCGATGCGTTTTGGGCGCAGGTAAATGCCCGCCGCATGGCAAGGATTGAGCAAAACACCTTGCTGCCGGGGGTGCTTGCCACCCTGCAAGATGCCCGGCGGCTGGGTTTGCGCCTGGCAGTTGCATCCAGTTCCCCGCACGCCTGGGTGGAAGGTCACTTGCGCCGCCTGGAGATTCATTCCTACTTTGAAGCCATTTGCTGCCGGGAAGACGTGCCGCAGATTAAACCCGCGCCCGATTTGTTTTTGGCGGCGCTGCGGGCGCTGAACCTGCCCCCGGAAGAATCCCTGGCGCTGGAAGATTCCCCTAACGGGGCGTTGGCGGCGCAAAAAGCGGGAATGCGGGTTGTGGTCGTTCCCAACCCGGTAACCGAGAACCTCGCCTTTGCCGGGTCGCCGTTTCGCATTCCATCCCTGGCGGAAGTGGGACTGGAAGACCTGCTGAAGAGGCTATCGTAGGGTAAACGTGGGTTATTTGTCGGCTTTGCGTCCAGCAGGGCGCGGGCAGGTTTGGTATATTGAAGGGGCAGAGTGTTTTCTCTTCTCCTCCTTCTGTAAGAGAGCCAGGGTCGGCGTCCCTGGCTCTCGAACATTTAAGCCCAAAAACTGAGCAGCCAAAAAACCGCCATGCCCGCCAAAATGGTGTAAATGACATTTTTGGTGCGGTAAGCAACCAGGGTGGCAGCCAAACCTGCCAGCAGGCGGGGGTTTGCCAGGCTGAGGGCAAGAGTCCCGTTGCTGTAACCCAGTTCCGGGGCGATGATGGCGCTGAGGGCGGCAATCGGCACCAGGCGCAGGGCGCGTTGAAAAGCGGCGGGAAGTTGAATCCTGCCCATCAACAGGATAAAAGAGAGGCGGGTGAGGAAGGTAAGCAGCCCCAAGCCTAGCATCAGAATCCAAAGGTTCATGCGCGTTCCTCCAGCCACATGCCCAGCCCAATGGCAAGCAAAGTGGAAAAAATAAGCCCCAGTTTGTAGGGCAGAGAGTAAAAAAGCAAGGCTAACAGGCTGGCAGCCAGGGCGATGGCAATGCCAGGGCGGTCTTTGAGGGCAGGGATGACGAGAGCGATGAAGGTGAGGGCGAGGGTGAAATCCAGCCCCCATTGGGCGGGAACCTGCGCCCCCAGGAAAATGCCTGCGGCGGTGCTTGCCTGCCAGGATGCCCATAACGCCAGCCCTGCGCCCAAAAAGTACCAGTGACTGAGGGGGCTGCGCTGCGGGCTTTGGTAATGCAAAACGCTAACGGCAAAGGCTTCATCGGTCAGCAGGTAGGCGAGGGGAAGTTTCCAACGGGCGGGCAGGTGTTGCAGGTAGGGGGCGAGGGTGGCGCTGTAAAGGGCGTGGCGCAGGTTGATGATGAACCCCGTGAAGAGGATGATGAGCGCCGGGGTTTGAGCGCCGATGAGTTGGACAGCGATGAACTGGGATGAACCCGCAAAGACAATGGCGGACATGGCTTGCGCCTGAGCGGTTTGCAAACCAGCCGAAAGGGCAAGGATGCCGTATATCATGCCAAAGGGGATGA
>DYNS01000343.1 GCA_020720965.1 Anaerolinea sp.
CCCATGCTCACCCTCCGCCTCCAATTCAGCCCCCGTCAAAACCCTGCCGAAATCAGCGCACAGTTGATGCAACTCATCGATTCCGCACTGGTGGACGAAGTGATGTTTTTTTATTTTGGCGAGGAGCAAAACAACGGCCACGAAACCCTGGAGCAGATTCAAACCTGGATAGATGCCTCCCGCCCTTACCGTGACGCGCTCAAAGCACGCGGCATCGCCGTCAGCCTGAACCCCTGGCACACTCTCCTGCACAGCGATTCCGGGCGCAGGCTCAAAGACGGGCAAAACTGGCAGACGATGACGGACGCGGACGGGCGCGAAGCCCAAGCCGTTGTCTGCCCGCTGGATGCAAACTGGCAGAAATATTATCTGCAAACCCTCGCGCTTTACGCCCGCGAAGGCTTCCGCGTGGTTTGGATTGATGACGACATCCGCTACCACAACCACGCCCCGCTCCAATGGGGCGGATGTTTCTGCCCTCAGCATGTCGCTGAGTTCAACCGCCGTGCGGGGACAACTGCCAGCCGCGAAGAAGTTGTCCGCGCCTGCCTGACTCCCGGCGAGCCGCATCCCTGGCGCGGAATTTGGCTGGATATGTGGCAGGATACCCAATTAGAATTCCTTGCCCAGTGTAGGCTTACCCTCGAGGCAGGCGGCGCGAAAATGGGATTAATGTCCAGCCTGATGGAAGCCCACGCCGCCGAAGGTCGCCGCTGGGCGGATTGGTGGAAAACCTTCAGCGGGGATTCTGCCCCGGTACATCGCCCCCACTTTTGGGGGTATTCCGATGCCCCCGGCTCCCATCTCATTTTCGGCATCGCCCACCTCGACCAGAATCGCTCCATCCAGCCGGAATCCATCGAATCCGGTCCCGAAATTGAAAACTTCCCCTACGGGCGCTGGAACAAATCCTTCCGCCAGACCTTTGCCCAGATGGCGGTGGCGCTGACCCTCGGCGCGAGCAACCTGAACGTCAGCCTGTTCGATTTTATGGGCAACCGCCCGCAGGATGACCCAACCCGCGCCGCCTTCCTGCAACGAATCCGCCCCAACCTGGATTTTCTGGCGGAGACGTTTTCGCCCAATCTGCACAGCGCGGGCGTGGGATTGCCCTGGAGCGAAGACCTGGGGCGGCGCATTCACCTGCCCCCAAACGCGACCTGGAGCGATTTGCAGGTTCACGCGCGCGGTTGGGCATACTGGCTCGGTGCGGCGGGCATGGCTTTTTCCGCCCGTGAGCAGGATGCTGTCAATGCCCTGGCGGGCGCATCCGTTTGGGGTTTGGATGATGGCCGGATTGGTTCCTTGCTCGCCAAAGGTTTGCTTTTGGATGGCATTGCCGCCAAAATTCTCACGGAACGCGGCTTTGGCGCGTACATTGGCATTCAATCCGCCCGGATGTTAACCCAGAACGACCTGCTTTACGCCATAGAAAGCGGTGCGGACGCGCTCTACCCGCAGATTTCGGTCAACAACAAGCCGCACACCCGTCAAATTCTGCAAGCCGACCTTGCCCCCGGCGTGGAACTTGTCAGCCAACTGCTCGACCCGCGCCAAAACCCGGTCGGGCATGGCGCGTTCCGCTTTGAAAATGCCCTCGGCGGGCGCGTCTCGGTCGTCCCCTGGGATGCCAGCGTCAGCGAAACCCCCATGATGGATGCCTACCGCGCCGCCCAACTGCGGAACATCGTCCGTTGGCTGGCACGCGACCTCGAAACAGGCAGCGTTGAAGGCGGCGCCTGGCTCATCCCCCAGTTTTTAGCCCCCTCTCCCGCCGGGAGAGGGCCGGGGGTGAGGGCTTCCCGCGCTGTCATCTGGAATGCCTCCCCCGATGAAATTGCCACCTTCCACATTCACCGCCCCGCCGGAATGCCCGCAATCCAACACGCCTTTCACCTGCTCCCCTCTGGCGAACGCCTCCCCGCCATTGTGGAAGGCGACCAAATCCGCCTCTCCCGCCCCATGCACCAATGGGAGTTGGTCGTAATCGAGTGATAAGTGATAAGTGGTAAGCAACTTCTCACTTTTCACTTATCACTTATCACTTCCCACTTGCCACTTACCACTGGACACCAATACCCCATGACCGACCACTGGCTCTCCTCCCCCCTCACCTTTGCCGGACACTGGGAACCGCTCGCCTTTCGCATTCGGCGCGGCGGCCAACGCAGTGACGAAGCCGCGCGCTACGCCCGCGAACATTCAGACGAAGCCATCCGCGCCATGAAAGACGCGGGCGTGAACTTCGTCATCACCCATTTCGACAAAGGCTTCGGTTCCGAAGCCCTCGCCGCCGACCTGCCCCTCCTGCGCGATTGGGTGCGCCGCCTGCACGAAAACGACATCCGCGTCGGTGCCTACATCCGCTACGACAACCTTGTCCCCGAATCCTTCCCCCAATCCAAAGAATGGCTCTCCCAAACCGCCTTTGGCGACTCCTCCGCCATTCTCTGGCAGAGTTATCGCCGCTCGGCTTGCCCCACCCACCCCGGTCACCACGCCCACATCGATTCGCTCATCGCCACCGCCCTCACCGACCTGCAAGTGGATTTAATCCACATGGACGGCTTTTGGATGGGCAACGAAGCCTGGGCGTGTCACTGTGACCGCTGTCTCGCCTCCTTCTCGGCTTTCCTCGCCGCCCGCTACCCCACCCCCCAAGCCGCCACCGAGCGCTTCGGGCATCCCTACATCCAAAATATTCGCCCGCCGGTCTATCGCCTGCCGGATAACAATCTCGCCATCATGGAGCCGGTCAAAGACCCCGCCGCGCAGGAATGGATGGAATGGCGCACCGAAACCCTCGCCGCCCTCGCCCGCCGCTTCCGCGAAACCGTCCGTACCCACAACCCCCAAGCCGCCTTTGAAGTCAACACCCTCATCCCCATCGGCTACAACAACGCCTTCTACTGGGGCTTCGAGCTGTCCAAACTCATGCCCGCCGTCCAAGCCCTGTGGACGGAAGATGACCATTGGGCAGGTTGGCGTGCCGATGGCGTACTCATCTCCCGCCTGCGCGAGTTCAAAATGGGGCGCACCCTCGGCGCAAAAGTCTTTTCCTACCAGCGCGGCGCAACCGACAAAGAACTGACCCTCTCCCTCCTGCAATCCGCCGCCTTCAATCGCGGCGACCTGGGCATGCTCGGCTCGCCCCTTCTCGCCGAAGAGCCGCTCTACGAAACCAAACTCGCCTTCATGCAATGGTACGCCCGCCACAAAAGCCGCTTTACCCCCCTCCAATC
>DYNS01000041.1 GCA_020720965.1 Anaerolinea sp.
TGCTGCGCCGCCAGCGAACTAAAACCAACCCGAATGCCGGTATAAAGGCTGGGGGCAATTCCGTCCGGGTTCAGGTCGGGGTAGGAGGCGAGGGCGGCGTTGGTATGCCCTGGCATATCAATCTCCGGCACAATGTTGATGTAGTGTTCCTGGGCAAAACTCACAATCTCGCGATATTCGGCTTGGGTGTAATAGCCGCCAGGGTCGCCATTGACGGCGCTTTTTCCGCCATGCAGCGCCAGACGGGGCAGCGCCTCCACCATAATGCGCCAACCCTGGTCATCGCTCAGGTGCAGATGCAGGGTGTTCATTTTGTAACGCGCCAGCAGTTGCAAAAGCCGCTTCACCGTCTCAACCGAAAAGAGATGCCGCGCCACGTCCAACATCATGCCCCGCCAGGGATAACGAGGCTCATCTTCCAGGGTGCAGCAATCCACCTGCCAGGGGATGTTTTGAGGGGTGCTTGCTTCCACCTCCGTTGGCAGCATTTGCAGCAGAGTTTGGGTGGCGTAAAAAAGCCCGGCGCAGGTTGGGGCTTCTAAGATGATTTGTTGAGGAGTGACCTGCACCCGGTAGGATTCTGGCTGGGAGAGGGTCTTCTCCCGCCGAATGAAAATTCCCTCGCCGCCGATTCCTGCTCCCGTCAAAATGGGGAGGTCGAACCCGGTTGCGCGGCGCAGCGGGGCGGCGAGTTTGCCCGCGAGGGTGAGAATCTCTGCATTTGGCTCGGAGATGTAAATCTTGCTCCCGGCTTGCAGGTGAAAAACGCCCTGCCGGGGCTGGTAAGTGAGGGGTTGGGGGATGAGTGCAGGCATGGTTTCCTTTGGAGGAGGCTTGGCTTGGCTCCCGCTATAATAAGCCCCATCGCGTCTTTTGTGAAAGGACATTTTTTGTGAACCCCCTCTCTCCCGACCTTGTCGCCGCGCTTCAGCCCCACTTTCGCGGCCAAATCCGCACCGACCGCGCCACCCGCACCCTTTATGCCACCGATGCCAGCATTTACCAGCAAGACCCCCTCGGCGTAGCCATCCCCACCAACCAGGATGACCTGCAAGCCGCCGTAGAATTTGCCGCCCGGCATCGCATTCCCATTTTGCCACGCGGCTCCGGCTCCTCTTTGGCGGGGCAGGCAATTGGCAACGCCCTCATTTTGGATGTCTCCCGTTATCTGGATACGATTCTGGAAATAAACCCCGAAGCCCAAACCGCCACAGTCGAACCGGGAGTCATCCTCGCCCATCTCAATCGTGCCGCTGCCAGGCATGGCTTGCAATTCGGTCCAGACCCCGCCTCGGCAGAACGCGCCACCCTGGGCGGGGTGATAGGCAACAACGCCACCGGTGCCCATTCCATCCTCTACGGCATGAGCGCAGACCATCTCCTCGCCGCCGATGTCCTCATGTGGGACGGCTCGCCTGCCCGTTGGGGCGAGCTGAACCCCAGCGCCCTGCCCCAAACCGGTGTTTTTGGCGGCTTTGCCCAGGATACTCTTGAGATTCGCAGGCGTTACGAGCAGGCAATCCGCGCCGGGTGGGTTAAATCCTGGCGCAACTCGGCAGGTTATCGCCTCAACTACCTGCTGCCTTTCTCGCCCACCCGCCCCCCGCAGTGGGTTGGCGCTCACTACCCCGCCAACTTGCCTCCCGGCGCTTTTAACCTGGCGCCTCTACTCGCTGGCTCGGAGGGGACTCTGGCAGTCTTTCAGCGCCTCACCCTGCGCCTTGTTCGCAAACCCGCTCACAGCGTGCTGATTGTCCTGCCCTACCCCAGCATCGCCGCCGCCGCCGATGACGTCCCTCGCTTGCTGGAAACATCCCCCTCGGCGGTGGAACTCATCCCCCAAATGCTCATAGACCTTGCCCGGCAAGTCCCCGCCTATGCCGCCCAAATGGACTTTGTGCAAGGCAGCCCCGCCGCCCTGCTCGTTGTGGAATATTCCGGGGCAGACCCAGCCCTTTTGCGCAAACAAGCCCTCGCCCTGGGCAAAGACCTCTACCTGGCAGAAAACGCCTCCGCCCAGGCTCGCATTTGGAACGTGCGTAAGGTCGGCTTAGGCATCTTCGATTCGCGCCCCGCCGAAACCCGCCCGGTTGCCTTCATCGAAGACTGCGCCATCCCTGCCGAGCGCCTGGGTGACTTCGTGCGTGGTGTGGAGCAGATTTTGAAGCAGCGCCAGACCACCGCCGCCTTTTACGCGCATGCCTCGGCAGGCTGCCTGCACATTCGCCCCTTGCTCAACCTGCACACCTCCGCCGGAAAAAACGACCTGCGCGCCATTGCCGAACAAACCCTCGCCCTCACCCTGCGCCTGGGCGGAGCCATGTCCAGTGAACACGGCGATGGCATTGCCCGCTCGGAGTGGATGGAGCGCACCTACGGTGTAGAACTGATGCAAGCCTTTGCCGCCCTCAAACATGCCGCCGACCCGCACAACCTGCTCAACCCTGGCAAAATTCTCCAAGCCCCGCGCATGGACACGCACCTGCGCTATGACCCGCCCTATCAGCCCCAGGCATGGCAGCCCGTGTTGGATTTCTCCAACCAGGGCGGGCTAACCGCCGCCATAGAGCAGTGCAACGGGCAGGGCGTATGCCGCAAAAGCGGCGGAGTCATGTGTCCCTCCTTTCAGGCAAGCCGCGAAGAAAAACACTCCACCCGGGGGCGCGCCAACCTACTGCGTGCCTTCATCACCTCCAGCCGCCTCGCCCCACCCAACGCTACCCTGCAAGACGTGCGCGAAGCCCTGGATTTATGCCTCGCCTGCAAGGGCTGCAAATCCGAATGTCCAAGCCGGGTGGATATGGCGAAGTTGAAATATGAATTTCAGAACTTTTACTATCGTAATCACCCCCGCCCCCTGCGTGACTATCTCTTTGGCTACATCAACCAACTCGCCCCCCTCGGCGCTCCCTTTGGTGCGGTCATCAACTTGCTAAGCAGCCAGGCGCTTACCCGGCGACTGGTCAGCCTGCTCGGCATTGAAGCCCGCCGCGCCCTTCCGCGCTACGCTCCCCCCGTCCCTACCTCCCGCGCCCGCACATCGGCGGCACCGGCTGTCATCCTCCTGCCAGATACCTTCACCCGCTACTTCGAGCCGGAAATAGAAGCCTCTGCCCGACAAGTCCTTGCCGCCTGCCACATCACCCCTCTCAGCCTGCCCTTGCTCGGCGCAGGGCGCACCCTGCTCTCCAAAGGATTCCTGCAAGCCGCTCGCGCCCATCTCAGCCGCCTACTGGACGAAATCCAACGCCTAGACCCGGCAGGCAGCCTCCCGGTCATTGGCATAGAACCCTCCGAAATTTACACCCTGCGAGACGAGCTGCAAGATTTACTGCCACAACGCCGTGCCGAAACCCAAGCCCTCGCCGCCCGCTCCTGGCTGATGGAAGAATACCTCATCCGCCCCGCCCCTGGCGAGAATCAACCTCGCCTGGCAGCCCTCGCCTCCCCAAAATCCGCTACCGTCTCCTCCGAACTCCGCTTCCAAAATCCGTTGCCAAAATCCGTTTCCCTGCACGGACACTGCTACCAAAAAGCCCAACCCCCCGCCGCCGATGGCTACCCGGTGGGTCAGGAAGCCTCCGCCGCCCTGCTGCGCCTACTCGGTTACGAGGTGGAAATCATCCCCTCTGGCTGCTGCGGCATGGCGGGCGCTTTTGGCTACGAAAAAGAACACTATCACCTTTCCATGCAGGTTGGTGAGCAGATTCTTTTTCCGCACCTGCGCCACGCTCAGGCGCTAAACCCCGCTTTGCAAGTCGCCGCCCCTGGCACTTCTTGCCGCTCTCAAATTGCGGATGGCGTCGCCATGCAAGCCCAGCACCCCATTGTGCTGGCTGCCGCCTGCCTTCTCAGGGCAGTAGAGTGAGGGGGATGCTGTAGAGATATGCCATCCCGCTGATGCGGTCGTCCGCTTGGCGCAGGGTCAGGCGGACGGGGGTGGCTTCGCGCACCTCATAGGGTAGCGAGGCGGTGAAGGGTTCGTACACATCGCCGCCGGGGGGAATTTGTAACAGCCGCGAGCCGACTATGATGCCTCTGGCGTTATACAGTTCCAAAATGAGAGGGGTTTGGTTGATGGGTTTGTATTCTCCGGTGACGATGAGTTCGCCGCCGCTTACTTCCTGCCCTGCCTGCGGATAGCGCAGGGCGATTCTTTCTTTGGCTTCGTAGGCGGGGGTCAGTTGGTTCTCGCCTACCGAGAGCAGCAGCAGGCGCACCGAGTTGAAGGCTTGCAGGTTGCCTTCGGGGTCGTAGGTGCTTATTTGCAGGCGGGCAACCTCGGCGGCGGCGCTAATTTCAAAGTTTATTTTTTCTTCCACCCTGGTAAAGTAGCCGATGTTGGAGGTCGTTTTGAAGACTTTTCGGTAAAGCTCGCGCCCGTCTTCGCCGAGGAGTTCGATGCGGGTTGTGCCGGTGTAGTACGGGTCTATGTGGGCGATGAATTGCAGCGGGCTAACGATGCGCGACATCGGTCCGGGGGTGACGATGCGTAGGGCGATGCGCTCGAAGTTGAGGGTGGGGGTAAGGCTGGGGAATGGCTGGTCTTGAGGTGTGGCAGTGAAGGATAGGCTGGGTGTGGCGGTGATTGGGTTTAGCGGGGGCAGGGTGGCGGTGGGGTCGTTTTGTGCTTGGGTGGGCAACAGGGTTGGTTGCGCGGGCGTTGCCGAAGGGTTGACGGGTGTGGCTGCGTCACTTTTCTCCTGCCATTGGCAACTGCCAAGCAGCAGGGTAGCGAGGAGGATAAGGAGAGTGGGGAAGGTGCGGCGCATGGGATATAAAAAAAAGAAGGGCGGGCTGTTTTCAGCCCGCCCTCCTGGTTTTAGATGCCGTAAATGGCGTTGTATTTGCCGGTGAGGTAGCCCAGGTAGGCGGTGGGGTCTATTTTGCTGCCGGTAACGCGCTGAACGAGTTCCTGCGGTTCGTATTTGCGCCCGTGCTGGTGAATTTTGATGCGCATGAAGGAGAGCAGGGAGGAGAAGTCGCCGGAGCGCATTTTCTCGTCTATGTCTGGTTCTACGCTTTTGAATTTTTCCCATAACTGGGCAGAGATGAGGTTGCCCAGGGCGTAGGTGGAGAAGTAGCCCAACATGCCGCCAGACCAGTGTACGTCTTGCAGCACGCCTTTGGCATCGTTGGGTGGGGTAAGCCCCAGGTACTCTTCCATTTTGGCGTTCCAGAGGGCGGGCAGGTCGCGGATGGCGACTTTGCCTTCCAGCATGGCGATTTCCAACTCCAGCCTTAGCATGATGTGCAGGTTGTAGGTGGCTTCGTCTGCCTCTACGCGGATGAGGGACGGCTCCACTTTGTTGATGCCGCGATAGAACTGTTCCACGCTGACGTTGCCCAACTGGCTGGGGAAGCGTTTTTGCAGTTTGGGGTAGAAGTGCTGCCAGAAGGGCAGCGAGCGCCCGACCAGGTTTTCCCACATCCGGCTCTGCGATTCGTGGATGCCGAGGGATGCCCCGCCTTCCAGCGCGGTGCGGTTCCAAACGGAGCCGACTCCCTGCTCGTACAGGGCGTGACCGGTCTCGTGCATGGTGCCAAAAAGCAGGGCGTAGGGCAGGTCTGATACCCAGCGGGTGGTGATGCGGACATCGTCCGCGCTGAAACTGGTGGTGAAGGGGTGGGCGGAGTTATCTTGCCGTCCGCGCTGCCAGTCGTAGCCAAAGGCGGAGGCGACTTCTACGCTGAAGTCCCACATGCCTTTTTCGTCATATTCCAGGTGCATAAACGAGTCTTCCACCTGTGGGCGCTCGCTAATGGCGCGGATGAGTTCCACCTGTTGGGGGCGCAGTTGGTTGAAGATTGTCTGCACGTCTGCGGTTTTCATGCCGGGTTCAAACAGGTCCAGCAGGGTGTCGTAGGGGTGTTCGGCGGGGGGGAAGAAGGTGACGTAGCGCTGAGCGAGTTCCACCACTTTTTCCAGGTGGGGTTGAAAAATGGAAAAGTCGCTTTTGGCGCGGGCTTCTGCCCATGCCTGATGGGCTACGGCGGTGACTTGGGCTTGCTCTACAATAAAGTCTGCCGGGACGAGGGTGGCGCGGTCGTAGTCTTTGGCGGTGACGCTGATGACGCGGTATTCTTCCGAGTCGGCATCCAGGTTGGGCAGCTCGGCTTTAAGTTCTTGCAGGAGTTTGCCGGTTTCATCGGCGGTGAACTTCTCGTGGGAGATTTTGCCGAGGGTTGCCAGCATGTTGCCGTGCTCTTGGGCGGCTCCTTCGGGCATGTAAACCTGCTGGTCCCAGCCGATGAGGGCGGCGGCGTGGTTCAGGTCTGCAATTTCTGCCATGCGTTCTTTAAGGGCGTTATAGGCTTCGTTCATGTAGTTTGTCTCCTGAGGTTGGTTTAGGCGACCTTCCAGCGCAGGTCTTTGCCTTGCAGAGCGGCGAGGACTTCGCTGGCAATGTCTTCGGCGGCGCGGGTTTGGGCTTCGGCGGTTTGGGCGCCGATGTGCGGGGTGCAGATGACGCGGGGATGGGCTACCAGGTCGGTGAGTCCGGGCGGTTCGGTGGCAAAGACATCCAGCCCGGCGGCGGCAACTTTTCCGCTTTGCAGGGCTTGCAGCAGGGCGGCTTCGTCTATCACGCCGCCGCGTGCGGCGCAGACGAGGCGGACTCCATCTTTCATTTGGGCGATGCTTTCGGCGTTAATCATGCCTTTGCTTTGGGGGTTGAGGGGGATGTGCATGGTGATGAAGTCGGACTGGGCGAGGAGTTCTTCCAGCGAGACGGCTTCGCCCCCGCGTTTGGCAATTTCTTCGGCGGGGAGCAGGGGGTCGTAGCCGAGGATTTTCATGCCAAAGGCGGCGGCGCGTTTGCCCGTTTCCGAGCCGATGCGCCCAAAGCCGATAACACCCAGGGTTTTTCCGTACAGTTCTACACCTTCCAACTCTTTCTTAATCCACTTTCCGGCTTTCATGGTGGCGTCGGCGCGGGGAATTTCCCGGCAGACGGCGAGCAGAAGCCCAAACGCCAGTTCCGCTACGGCGACTGTGGTGGCGATGGGGGCGTTGACGACTGTGACTCCGTGCGCTTTGGCGGCGTTCAGGTCAATATTGTCCACGCCCACCCCGGCACGCCCAACGACCTTCAGGTTGGGGGCTGCCTCAAGGACGGAGGGGGTTACTTTGGTGCGCCCGCGCACGATGATGGCATCGTATTCCGGGGCAATTTGCAGCAACTCCTCGGCGCTGATGCCGTTTTTGTCGTCTGCTTGGGCAAAGGGGCGTAACAGGTCGAAGGCGCTTGCATCCAGACCATCGGTGACAAGGATTTTGTACATGGGAAAGGTTCTCCTATTGGTTGCAAAAGAGGCTTGAGGGGCTAAATTGTACTCCAGTTTTCGGGTGGTAAAACTTGTTTAGACAACGCCGCAGAAGGTGGCAACAAAAAACGGGTGCGGCTGCCGCACCCGTTTTTCAAAATCGCTTACTCGTAGCGCAGGGCTTCCACCGGCTCCAGGCTGGCGGCGCGGTTGGCGGGGTAAATGCCAAAGAACAACCCAATGATGGTGGAGGTGATGGTTGCCAGCAGTATGCCATCCAACCCCACAGCGGGCGTAAAAGCGTTGCCGGTTGCGGTGGCAACCTGCCCCACCACATAGGCAATTAACCAGCCCAAAATAATCCCAATCACCCCGCCGATGAGACTCAGCAGAGAAGATTCGGTTAAGAACTGTGTCAGAATATCGCGCTTGCGTGCGCCCAGGGCTTTCCGCAAGCCAATTTCCCTCGTCCGCTCGGAGACGGAGACGAGCATGATGTTCATAATCCCAATCCCACCCACCAGGAGCGAGATGGCGGCGATGCCGCCCAAAAAGATGGTGAACACGCCCAAAATCGTTTGCACCGTTTGCAAAAAGTCCTGTTGCGAGAGGACGCTAAAGTCGTCCGCGCCAATATCGGTGCGGTGTCGGCTTCTCAGGATGCTGGAAATCTCCTCGGTTGCCTGCGGCACGCTTTCCGCGCTCGCGGCTTGCACCAGGATGATGTCTACCCGGTCGGCGCTGCGGCGGATGATTCGGGTGCGGGCGGTCGTCATGGGGATGAGCACAATGTCATCCTGCGACCCAAACGAAGAGCCGCCTTTCTTTTCCAGCACGCCGATAACGCGGAAAGGCTGCCCCTCAATGCGGATGATTTCTCCCACCAGACCTTCGGTGCGGCTGAAGAGCTTTTCCGCCACATCCACCCCGATGATGGCAACCGAGGCGCGTCCCAAAACATGCTCCTCGCTGATAAGTTCGCCCTCTGCCACGTTGTAGTTCCGCACCCCAAAATATTCCGGGGTCACGCCTCCCAGGCTGGTGCGAGTCTGTTCACCGCCCGAAGCGACTTCGATGTTGCTGCCCTGAATGAAGGGCGCAACCGCATCTACCGCAGGAGCCTGAAACGGGTCGGCGATGGCGGCGGCATCTTGCAGGGTGAGGGGGCGCACGTTCCGCAGTTCCGCCTGGTCGTTGCCAGAGAAGATGAAGAGCAGGTTCGTTCCTATTCCGCTAATCGTCCCGGTGATGGAGTTTTGGGCTCCCTGCCCAATAGCGAGCATGGCGATTACCGCTGCAACGCCAATGACAATGCCCAAAATGGTCAAACCAGAGCGCAGTTTGTTCGAGTTGAGGCTTTCCAACGCCTCGATGAAGGCTTGTAGAATCGTCATTCTTGTTCCTCCACCACACCATCGCGGACGCGGATGATTCTTTGGGCTTGGTCTGCTACACGCGGGTCGTGGGTGACGATGATGAGAGTCGTACCGCGCTCTTTGTTCAGGTTCAGCAGCAGGTCTATAATCTCCTGCCCCACCTTAGAATCCAGGTTGCCGGTTGGCTCATCCGCCATGATGATGGCAGGGTTATTGACCAGGGCGCGGGCGATTGCCACCCGTTGCTGTTGCCCGCCGGAAAGTTCGGTGGGTTTGTGGTTGATGCGGCTTTCTAACCCGACTGCGATGAGGGCTTCTCTGGCTTTTTCTTTGCGCCCGGCGCTTGTTCCGGCGTAGCGCAGGGGCAGTTCCACATTGGAGAGGGCGGTTTGCCTGCCGAGCAGGTTGAAGGATTGAAAGATGAAGCCCACTTTGCGGTTGCGGATGTTGGCGAGTTGGTCGTCTCTCAGGCTGGAGACTTCTTCTCCATCCAGCAGGTAACTGCCGCTGGTGGGGTGGTCCAGGCAACCGAGGATGTTCATCAGGGTAGATTTTCCAGAGCCGCTGGGTCCCACAATGGCGACAACCTCGCCTTTGTTAATTTGGAGGGAAAGCCCGCGTAGGGCGTGGACTTCCACATCTCCCATTTTGTACATTTTGGTCAGGTTTTGGGCAAGGACAACGGGTTCACTCATCTTAGTTGCCTCCCGGTCTGCCCATGGGTCCCGAGGGGGCGGCGCTGGGCGGGTTGAGGACTATCTGGTCGCCTTCCTTCAGGTCGCCGCCGACCACTTCCGAGACGGTGTCGGAGGTGGCTCCCAGGCGAATCTCCACCATCACCGGTTCGGTTTCGCCGGGGCGCAGGATGTACACCACCCGCTGACCGTCTATGACGCGGACGGCGCGGTTGGGGACGAGCAGCACGTCTTTCAGTTCCTTCACCATCACGGTTACGGCGGCGGTCATGCCAGGGCGGACGAGTTCATCCGGGGCGGTGAGTTCCACCGTGATGGTAAATTCCACCGCGCCTTGCACGCTGGAGCCAACCTGCCCCACTTCGGTCACTACGCCCTGATAGGTTTGCCCCAAAATAGCGTCAAAAGACACCGAGACGTTTTGCCCCATCTCAATCGCGTTGATGTCAATTTCCGAAACCTGAACGTCAATCAGCAGGTGAGAAAGGTCGTCAATGCGGAAGGCTGGGGTTCCGGGGGCAACCTGGTCGCCGGGCAAAGGCTCGGCAGCGGTAACAATCCCGGCAATGGGCGCGGTAATAACCGCCTGGTTCAGGGCGGCGAGGGCGGCATCCACCCGCGCCTGGGCGGCAGCGAGGTCATCGGCGGTGGGTCCGTTTTTCAGGCGCTCCACCTCCCGCTCGGCATCTTCCAACTGTGCCAGGGCGAGCGCCAGAGCGGCGTTGTAGGTTTCCACGTCCAATTCATCCGCTTTGCCCGTGTACCAGTTGTATTTGGTGTTCAGGTCGGTTAATTTTTGGCGGGCAGTGGTGAGGGCAAGCAAGGCTTCGGCTTTTTTAGAGTCGCCATCCGGGCGATTTTTAACCGACTTGTAGGCATCCTCTGCCAGCGTCAGGTCTTTTTCCGCCAGGTCAATTTCTGCTTTGGTGCGTTCCACAAGGTTATCGGAAGCGCGGGGGAAGGTGATGCTATCCACATCTTTTTGGGCTTCCTCGGCGGCAGATTTGGCGGCTGCAAGGGTCTGCTGGGCTTGCGCCAGCGCTGTGTTCGACTTTTGCACCTGCTCCAGGTTCTTTTGCGCCGAAACCAGGTCTGCCTGGGCGAGGATAATGTTTTGCGGAACGGAAGACATGGCAAGCCTCGCCAGGGTTTGCCCGCTCCGAACCGTTTCTCCCACCTCCACCTCCACTTTTTCCACCGTTCCGGTCGTTTGCCAGTTCAGCAAAGCGGATTGCAAAGCGCGTACCGTACCAGTTGCCCCCACCGAAGCCGAAAGGTCGCCTTTGGCGGCGGGGCTGGTTTCGTACAAAGTTTGGTTGGCCTGATTGTTCTGAGCGCTAAAGAAATAGACTGCCGCGCCAATGGCTGCCAAGACAAGGATGCCGATGATGAGGTTGCGATTGATTTTCATACAAAAAGTCTCCCTGAGTGCGGGCGTTGGGTTCCTGCCCGCCCGATGATAGGTAAAAAACAAGTGCGCTGCTTAAAAAAGCCCCAAACCCAAAAAACGGGCAGACCCTCTAAGCCAACGGTCAGGATTGTAATCCACCCCCGGCATGGGATGGCTTTTTCCCCTCTGGAATTTACGCAAATCTAACATGTTGTATTTGTGACGAATGTCGTCTGGTTTGGTGACATTATAGGCTGTGTCAAAAAAACAGGTTTGGGTATCATAAGCGCACTTACTTCATCTTTAGGAGGATGACATGCAGGCTGTGCCTGGGGAATTTCTTGCTATTGACCGCAAGGAAAGGGCGAATAAGCCCTTCCGAGATTTAAACTTACGTCTGGCAACCGACCGCATCCATGACTTTGATGACGTAGTGATTTCCTTTGATGAAGGGCGTGCCCGTGTGGAGGCGGCGCGCTGCATTCATTGCCCCGACCCTGCCCCGTGCATGGTGGCTTGTCCGACACACAACGACATCCCCTCTGCCATGTGGCTCATTGAGCAAGGGCAGTTTAAGGAAGCCGCCCAAATTTATCATCAGACCTCTTCCCTGCCAGAAGCCTGCGGCAGAGTTTGCCCGCACGAGCAGCTTTGTCAGGGCTCCTGCGTCCTCAACAAACATCATCAACCGGTTCTCACCGGGCAGTTGGAAGTCTTTGCCCTGGATTGGGAACGCGAAAATGACCCCTACGTGGTTGCCAAAGCGCCAGAGACCGGCAAAAAAGTGGCTGTCGTAGGTGCGGGTCCTGCCGGTTTGGCTTGTGCCCATCTCCTGCTGGAGCGTGGACACGATGTAACCATCTTTGACGCAAAACCCGCCCCCGGCGGGCTGATGGTGTACGGCATCCCCAACTTCAAACTTCCCAAAGAAGTGGTGATGCAAAAATGGGGCGACCTGGAACAAGCCGGAGCAAAATTTGTAGGCAACACCTACATCGGCAAAGACAAAACCGTGCCGCAACTGATGGCAGAAGGCTTTGACGCTGTCTTTTTGGGAATTGGAACCGGTATAGATGCCAAAATGGAAGTCCCCGGAGAAGACCTGCCCGGCGTGTACGAAGCAACCGACTTTCTCATTCGCGGCAACGTGGAAGATGCTTTTTTGCCTGCCGACAAAAAAGAACGCCCCCTGCTCGGAAAGAGGGTCGCCGTTATCGGTGGCGGCGACACCGCCTCGGACTGTTTACGCACCGCTCTGCGCCTCGGCGCCGAGGAAGTGACCTGCCTCTATCGCCGCACCGAAAAAGAAATGCCCGGCGGCGCCAAAGACCGCAAAATGGCAAAGGAAGAAGGCGCACACTACCGCTTCCTTACCCAACCGGTGCAGTTCATCGCCGGACCGGACGGCCGCCTGGCGGCGGTGGAATGTATCGAAATGAAACTGGGCGAACCAGATGCCAAAGGACGGCGCAAACCTGTTCCGGTAGATGGCTCCAATTTCTCCATTGCGGTGGATACGGCGATTAAGGCGCTGGGCTATTGGCCCGACCCGGTTGTGGGCAAAACCACCCCCGGTTTGGAGACTCATGACTGGGGGCTGATAACCATTACCGACAAGCGAACCGGTCAGACCAGTATCCCCGGCGTGTTTGCGGGCGGAGACGGCGTTACCGGACCCGATTTGGTGGTGACGGCAGTGGTCGCCGGGCGCAAATCTGCCGAGGCGATTGATAAATATCTGCGTGTTGCGGTAAAAGCAGGCGCGGCTTAACCCTCCCAAGAGAAGGAGAACCCCCAGGCAACCGTATCGCCTGGGGGTTTTT
>DYNS01000344.1 GCA_020720965.1 Anaerolinea sp.
GCTTTTTCTGCAAAATGGGCGTTAACCCTCACCCTTGTGGGTGAGAATGGCGCGGGGATGACCTGTTTGGGGCGGGCAAAATTCTCCCTTCGGGTAGTTGGGGCGCAGGGCGGAGTTCCGTACAATGCCAACATCAACCAACAAAAGGAGAAGATGATGAAAACCTTTTTACTCAATAGTACGAAATGGACTCGCTGGGTGCTTTTACCCGCTATTGTTGCCGTCTCATTGCTGGCGGTTCACCCCGCTTATGCCCAGGAGCCAGACCCCATTGCAGAACTGACCCGAGGGCTGAACACCTTGTGGGTTATGGTTACTGCCGTGCTGGTGTTTTGGATGCAAGCCGGTTTTGCCCTGGTGGAAGCCGGGCTAACCCGCTCTAAAAACACCACCAACATCCTGTTCAAAAACCTGGTCGATTTTGTGTTCGCCTCGCTGGCATATTGGGTCATTGGTTATGCCTTCATGTTTGGGGCTTCTGCCAGTGGCTTGGTTGGCACAAGCGGCTTTTTCCTCTCCGGCGGGGAGGATGTGGCAGGCTTGCCCGTGCTGGCGTTTTGGTTTTTTCAACTCGTGTTTGCCGGGACGGCTGCCACCATCGTTTCTGGCGCTATGGCAGAACGCACCAAGTTCTCGTCTTATCTCATTTACAGTTTTATTATCTCCGCGCTGATTTACCCCATTTCCGGGCATTGGATTTGGGGCGGAGGCTGGCTGGCAACCTTACCCTTTGGGGCGGGCTTTAAGGATTTTGCGGGTTCCACCGTTGTTCACAGCGTGGGCGGCTGGCTGGCATTGATGGGAGCCATTGCGCTGGGACCGCGCCTGGGGCGTTTTGATAAAAACGGCAAGCCAGTTGCCATTCCAGGGCATTCCATTACCCTGGTTGTGCTGGGCGTATTCATATTGTGGATGGGCTGGTTCGGCTTCAACCCTGGCAGTCAGTTAGCCATTCAGGGCGGTAATGCGGATGCGGTTGCCCTGGTCGCCGTAACAACCAACCTGGCGGCGGCTGCGGGCGGTTTGGTTGCCATGACCCTTTCCTGGCTCTTTGTAACCAAAAAGCCCGATTTAGGCACAACCCTCAACGGCGTGCTTGCCGGGCTGGTTGCCATCACCGCCCCGACTGCCTTTGTCACCCCGGCGGCATCCATTCTCATTGGCGCGGTGGGTGGTGTAATTGTTGTTTATGGCGCGTTATGGCTGGAAAAATTAAAAATTGACGACCCCGTCTCGGCTGTCCCGGTTCACCTGATGAATGGCATTTGGGGAACTCTTGCCGTAGGCATCTTCGCCACCGAAGGCGGTGTAACCGGGCTGATAGCGGGCAACCCCGCCCAGTTCCTTGCTCAACTGATTGGGGTTCTGGCAGTCGGCGCCTGGTCTGTTTTCACCGGCTACATCTTGTTCTTCGTCCTCCTCAAGGGCTGGTTCGGCTTGCGAGTCTCGCGGGAGGAAGAGCGCAAAGGCTTGGACGTGGAAGAACACGGCACGGAAGCCTATCCGCAGGAGGTTGTCGGCTCCTTATCCGGCGCAGCCGACTAAGATACTCCATTTGGGTACTGGACTCGCCCGCCAACGGTTCTATAATCTAGTCCGATAGTCGGGTAGTCTTGTGGTCACACAAGACCACCCGACGAAACAACCAAAACATAAGGAGAAAATTTCATGGCGAAAACAGTAGCAGATGTCCTCGCAATGGGCAAAAACGTCCGCATGGTGGATGTGCGCTTTATAGACCTCCCCGGGACCTGGCAGCACTTCACCATTCCGGTACGCCGCCTTAATGAAGAACTGTTTGAAGAAGGCTTGCCCTTTGACGGCTCCTCCATTCGTGGCTTTCAAGAAATCCACGAATCCGACATGCTCCTCCTGCCAGACCCGGAAACTGCCTTCATCGACCCGGTTGCCAACATCCCCACCCTGGTGCTGACCTGTGATGTGTACGACCCCATCACCATGCAGCCCTACGCCCGCGACCCGCGCTACGTTGCCCGCAAAGCCGAAACCTACCTGAACCAGACCGGCATCGCCGACACCATCTTTGTCGGTCCCGAAGCGGAATTCTTCCTCTTCAACAATGTGCGCTACGGCAGCAGCATGAACGAATCCTACTACCACATCGACAGCGATGAAGGCTGGTGGAACAGCGGACGCGCCGACCGCCCCAACTTTGGTGGGCAAATCTCCCCCAAACGAGGCTACTTCCCCGTCCCGCCTACCGACACCCTGCAAGACGTGCGCTCAAAAATTGTGATGGCAATGGAAGACGCCGGAATCCCGATGGAAGTCCATCACCACGAAGTCGCCACCGCCGGGCAGTCCGAACTGGGCATCCGCTTCAACAAACTGACCCGCATGGCAGACCAATTGCTCGTGTACAAATATATCGTCAAAAATGTTGCCCGCCAAAACGGACTCACCGCAACCTTCATGCCCAAGCCCCTCTTCGGCGATAACGGCTCCGGGATGCACTGTCACCAATCCCTGTGGAAGGGCGAAACCAACGTCTTTTACGACCCCTCCGGCTATGCCGGTCTTTCCGACACCGCCAAATACTACATCGGCGGCTTGCTAAAGCACGCCCCGGCTCTGCTGGCGCTCACCTCGCCCACCACCAACTCCTACCGCCGCCTTGTCCCCGGCTTTGAAGCACCTGTCAACCTGGCATACTCTCAGCGCAACCGCTCTGCCATCTGCCGCATCCCCGTCACCAAGAGCAGCAAGGCAAAACGAATCGAATTCCGCGCCCCAGACCCCTCCGCCAACCCCTACCTTGCCTTTGCCGCGCTGATGATGGCAGGCTTGGACGGCATCCAAAACCGCATCGACCCCGGCGACCCGATTGACAAAGACCTCTACGAACTGCCCGCCGAAGAAGCCAAACTCATCAAACAAGTACCCGGCTCCCTTTCAGACGTGCTGGACGCGCTCGAAGCCGACCACGAATTTTTGCTCAAAGGCGATGTCTTCACCACAGACATGCTGGAAGCCTACATTGCCTACAAGCGCACCATGGAAGTAGACCCGGTACGCTTGCGCCCCACCCCTTACGAATTTACTCTGTACTTCGACATTTAGCCAACCTCCAACCAACTTCAGATGGGTGTTTGAAAGACGGAAAAGCCGGGGTTACGCCTCGGCTTTTCCCACTCTCTTCCCGTGCTACAATCCCCGCCATGCCAGCCGCCGACACCTTTCCCCTCCCCG
>DYNS01000042.1 GCA_020720965.1 Anaerolinea sp.
GCAATCGCCATGCGGAAAGCCCGGGTCCTGGTGAACGATTTCGCCCGGGCGGGCGATGGTCTTGTCCATCGCCAACGTGATCTCCAGGGGATTGAGCAGGGTGGTGGTGTAGGCGGGTGTTTCGCCGGGGGCGTAAGGCGCGCTCTGGCGGGTTTCGTTGATGGAAACATACAGGGTTTGGATGACGTTGAAGACGGTCAGCGCCCCGGAGATTGCCCCGCTGCCGCTTTGCTGCAGAACCTGGCGACCCATGCCATCGTAAACGCGGCGGATGCCATAGTAGCGGGTTCCGTCCAGGCGTTGGCGGAGGGTGGTTTCAAAGGGGGCGCTGTTGGCATAGGAAATCAGCAGGGTTGGGGCGCTGGCGCTATCGCCAGGGCGAACCAGGGTTAGCAGCCTGCCAAAGTTGTCATAGGTTGCGGTGGTCACTGCGCCGTTGGGGTCTGTTTCCGTCAGCGGCGCACCCAGGGCATAGTGATACGTCCAGGTTGTGGTCTGGTTGAGCGGGTTGGTGAGGGAAACCGGGTAGGTGTGGTAGTTTGGGTCAAAGGCGGTTGTGGTACTGCGTCCGCCTGTGGTGGGGGATGTGTTGTGGCTTCCGTACCCGCTCCAGGCGGTTTCGCTGGTGCGGTTGCCCCAGGAATCGTAGCCGTAACTGACCTGGCTCCAGGTTTCTCCGATTCGGGTGCGTATCGCGGTCAGTTTTCCCTGGGCTGCGGGAAGGGTGTAGTCGCCTGTGTTGCCGTCATACAGGTAGAGGCTGCTGGCTAGCACGTTTCCGCTCGCATCCAACTGGCGAATGCGCCCTGGAAGCCCTGCCAGGTAAACGCCGTTGGTGTTGGGGAAGTAGTTTGTCTCGGTCTTGGTGTAGTCTTGCCAGGCTGCCCCATCCCAAACCTGGCGGGTGAGCATGGTCTGGTTGCCGTAGGTCGGTTCGTAGGTGTACACTTCGCGGCTGGCACTGTAGGAACCGTTGGTGGCATAAACCCGGTTTTCCTGGGAACTTGTCCGCACCCAGGAGCGAAATAGCCCAAGGTAGGGAGTGCCGCCAATGGGGCTAACATCAGCCTCGTAGGTGAATAATTGCCAGGATGCCAGCCTGTTTTGGGGGTCTTTGACGGCGATAACCGAGGGGCGACCCCGGAGAACATCGTTCTGGTAGTAGAGGGTGGTTGTTTTAACGCCATTGGGAGCAGTTTCGATGACGCTGTGATGCCCGCGAAACTGCCCGTTGAGGGGTTCATGTTCCTGGCACCACGGGTCTACCTGGTAGAGCCAAACGCTGTTTTGCATCGGGCAATATTCGCCCACCATGCCGGTGTGGTTCACGGCTGCGCCTGCGTAGGCATAACTGTATCCGTACTGATGCCCCTGCCCGTCCAGGATGCGCTTTGCCACCACCCGATAAAAAGCCGGTACAAGTTCCAGTTTAGCCCAATCAAACGAAGACCAGTTGTTGGTTCCGGTTGCGCTTAACAACATCTCGGCGGTGTTGCGGTTCATCGGCAGTTGAAAGGCGTTTCCCTGGGTGGGCTGCCAAATTTGTTCCACCCCGTCCCACAAGCCATAAGAGATGGTATTCCCAACCGGGGATACCCCTGCGCTAACCCGATAAAAACCTCCGGGGCGGACGATGCCAGGAGCCGGAGAACCGCTGGCTATCGTCCCGTGAAAGACGGGTCCATAACGCCCGATGCCTCCGTACCAATCGCACCTCGATTCTCCGCCTGCCAGCGGATTCCATGCTCCCCCAACCCCATTGGGCTGGCAGGTGTACATCGCCCTTATGCCCCGCTGGAATTCCTTGTCGTCTACATGATAAGTCAAATCCAGGAGGGTGTTCTGACGAGGCGCTGGCTGGTCCGATACCCAGGGCTGATAATCAAACTCCACCGCGCCTCCATAGCCATTTTCCACGCGGGTAAGGTGCATGTTATCGCCATAGGTGAAGGCGCTGGGCGGGAGAGCGGTTTGCCCGCCCAGCCCAAATTCACGCACCTGCACCAGGGTACTGGTTTTGCCTCCGCCCGTCCATACAACGCCGGGCCAGACCATATTATTGCTTTCACTTCCCGCGTAGGTCAGCTCATACTTTCTCATAATCGTCTCAAAGACGCCATCTCCGTTGGAATCCTGCTCAACGTAAATATGAGAGAGACGCTGTTGCATGAAGGTCTCATGAACCCCTGCCCATGTCCACGAAGATTGGTAGTCTGTTCGCGGCGATAACTCAAACCGAAGCCGGTAGCGTCCATGCGGGTACGAGATGGTTTGAAGGTACACCGCCGTATCCGTGGCAGTCTGTCCGGAGGGTCTGCATATCCATTCCCCTGTCTTGTTATTTTTAGCCCGTTCTTCGTAGGTGAAGGTTTTCGTCTCTTTCTGGTAGGAGTAGGTAAGTTCGTTTCCGTATCGGTTCCGAACCCGGCTCAGACGCCATTGGTACACCAGGTCTCCCACCCCGCCGCACATCGTGCCATTATCGTACCTGTACTTTGCCACCGCAACATATTCAAAATAGTAGGTGTTGCCCTGCTTATCTTTCAGTATCCAGCTATCCGGGCTCGCCACTTTTTCAATGTTGATAAAGTTCTCATCGGCAAGCCGATACCCGCTCGTATCTGCCACTATCACCGAACTGATGCCGTCCAGAGTGAGGTAGAAGATGTCATCAAGCACATTATCGGTGGTGCCGTTTGTGTTTCTTTCAATCAGACCTGTTTCCAAAGACCAACCCATACCCACCCAGGAGGCCTGATTGTAACTGAGCGCCTGGTCTACGACTTGGCTGTTATAGAGAAGCGAAATCTGCGGCGCAAGACCGCCTGGTCCCTCCGGCGCCTGGATGGGCAAACTGTATGTACCCGCCCCGGTGAAGTTGGATACCTGAAAATTGTCCAGGGTCGGAAGGCGGGAAGCCTGCCAGTCATGGATGCCTATGTCGAAAACTGTAAAATGTGGCGTGGATGCGTAAAGTGTTTTGCTGTTGGGGTCCACCCAGGAGGGCAGGGCGTCCCAGGTTTGGGTTTCTTCGTTGTACCAAAATAAGGACAGGTCGCCTGCCTGGTCTTCGGGGATTTCTAACGGGCTGTAGTCTACTTCCAGGCGAACTTCGTCTCGAAACTGCGAAACTTCTGCCTTGCTGGAAGATTCTCGGGCAGTAATCTCAAACGGGTTTCCGCTCAGGCTGTACGGCGGCATCGATTCCTGGCGGGGGCGGTGAATGAAAACATCGTAGGAAGCGGAGGCGGCATCCTCGCCAAAGGTCAGTTTTACTTTCCCATTAAGACCCTCTGCCTTTTCCTTCCCCAACGTAACCGTTTGCTTTTCCAGTAACAGCAGGTCCGATTGTGCCAGAGGTTGCCCGGCATCCTTCTCTTCTGCCCGCAAGAGAAATGCCTTGATTTGCACTGGCATTTCCACAGAGGCTTGCAGGCTTATTTGGATGTTTCCCTTTCCGCTTTTCCCTACCTGGTAGGTGTAGGTGTTTTGTGTATCGTCATTTTTGCGGGTTTCTCCCCCTATGTCCGCCCCCGGCGATAGGACAAAAACGATATTCAGTTCTTCCTTTCCCCCTCCTTTTACCGTCCACTCTACGCCAAACGTGGTTCCTGCCGAAACATATTCCTGGCTCGGTTGCAGGGAGACTTCATATTGTTCTTTTTCGCTTCCCAACGCCCGGTCTTCGGTGGGGGCAGAGGTAGGGGTGGCTGTTCCCACCGGGGTGATGGGGGTTGGGAGCAGTTCGGTTGGCGCAGGGGGCTGTATGGTGGCTGTTTCTGTCTGAGTGGGTTCCTGCGTAACCGGTATGGCGGTGGTGGTGGATGTCTCGGCAGGGGTGGAAGTGGCAAGAACCGGCTCGTCCCCGCCCCCTGTTTGGGGTTGTCCCGCCGAAAGAGCCAGCGCATTCGCTCCTGGATGTACAGAATGGAAGAGAAGGATGAACAACAAAAGAAGATGGAGGTTTTTTCGCATGCCTTTATTCCCTTTCCCAATGGGGTCATTTGAAATGAAAACGAGAACCAAGTAAAAACACATACCTGGCTTATCCCAAACGATGTTTTTCTCTCATCCATCTCAATTAATCAGGCTTGTGCGAGGCTTTTACAACCCGCCTTTTGCTCGTCCGGAATGGGCCTATTCTATGCCTGTTCTCTTTTTTGGGGTGTGAAAAACTTCTCATTCCAGGTGAGCAATATTTCACACTGAAGTAACGCAGCGCCATAACCATTCTTCGACAAAAACACCCCGAAAAAAGACGTTTTGGGGGTATTTGCGGTATTATCCCGTTAATGGATTGGAGGTTTTCATGCTGCCCAACTTTGAAAAATACCTGCTGGAAGAGGATACTTCGCCCTCCACACGCAAAAGTTACCTGGGCGACCTGGGGCATTTCTCCCGCTGGTACCAGGAAAAGAACCAATGTGACTTCACCCCGGAATTGCTCACCCCGACCGATGCCCGCCAATACCGGCAGCACCTGCAAACAGCCCAGTACGCCCCGGCGACCATCAACCGCCGTCTGGCAGCCCTACGCACCTTTGCAGAATGGGCGCAAAAAAGCGGTTTACTGGTGTCCAATCCATTGAAGGGTGTGCGCGGCATCGAAGCCCAAAAACATGCCCCCCGCTGGCTGAATAAGAATCAGCAGTTTGCGCTCTGGCAGGAAGCCGAAAAAGACCTCAACGCAGCCAGGACCGAGCCTGCCCAAAGACAAGCAAAGCGCAACCTGGCAATGGTTGCCCTTTTGTTACATACCGGGCTGCGAGTTTCGGAATTGTGCGATTTGCAGGTGCAGGATATTGAAATAACCGCCCGCAAAGGGGAGTTGACCGTCCGGGCGGGGAAGGGGCAGAAGCAGAGAACCATCCCGCTTAATAAGGTGGCGCGGCGGGCAGTCGAAACCTGGCTGGAGGTGCGCCCCCTCACCGGCGGCGATGCGCTGCTGACCGGCAAACAGACGGAGGCGTTATCGCCCCGCTCGGTTGAGCGGATGCTTGCCGAACTGGGCAGACGCGCCAGGATAGAAACCCTCACCCCGCACGTCCTGCGCCATACCTTTAGCAAAAACCTGGTGGATATGGGCGTTTCGCTGGAGAAGGTCGCCATGTTGCTTGGTCACGAGCGCCTGGAAACGACCATGATTTACGTCACCCCAGGGAAGTTGGATTTGGAGCAGGCAGTGGGGATGTTGGAATGATTTTCCAACAGGGCTTCCATTGCTCAAAATTTGTCCTTGTTTTTTGGCGCAAGTCAGGCTAAATTAAAACATCATAACCAAGACGGGAGGTTAAAATGCCAAACAGTCTCTGATTTCCTCTCCCCTCCTGCAAACATCTACCCGTATTGCGCCGGTTTCAGAGGCGCTTCGTCAGGCTGGCTTCACCTTCCACAACAAAAAAACGCCCCCTTTCCAGTGGGCGTTTTTTATTGATGAAGGGTCAGTAAGGTCGTAATACCCTCACCTGTGGCAAGGGTCGGAAATGCTTATCGTTTAACGTGCAAACTACTAGCCCGTAGTGGTAGGCGGTTGCGCCAATCAAACAATCGAAAAAGCCCACACCATCCGCAAGGCGATGCTGGCGGTACCATCCCCAGGCGGTAGCGGAAAGGGTGTTAGAGGTCAAAAGCAGGGTATAGCGCTCAATCTCCGCTTCCACTTGCTTCTGTTCCTGTTTATTGCGGCACCCTGCCAACAACTCTGCAGCAGTAATGACAGAGATTGCAAGCTCCCCAACCGAAAAACTCTCCAGCCACATACTGGCTTCTTTCTTGCCGCGCAAAAAGTCAATCAGAATGGCTGTATCCACCAGGTAGGTATCAGGCATCTTGTCTCATTTCCATCCTGTGGCGCAGCGTTTCGGCAAAGGAAGCCGGGTCCTGGGCTTCGGAATAGTCTGCCCAAATTCCAAACGCGGAACTTCGATGAGCGCCCTTCCGGCGCGCCGGTTGCTGAATCTGCGTTTGCAGGAACTCTATAAACTGAGCCACTTCCAGTAAACGATTGGGCGGCAGTTCTTCCAATTGCCGAAAAATAGATTCTTTGGTCACACTTTGAAATGCCATATCAGCCTCCGTAAAAATTTTAGCACATTTCGGAGATGAAAGTTTTATACTTTGGTGTCATGCATATTTACGAAATTTATTGCGCCATTCCGAGACAGTCTGCCTTTTGTAAATACAATCCCAGCCCTAATCTAATCCCTGGAGGCAGACAATGACACAACTCTCTACAACCATCCCTGATTTTTTGCTTGAACGCCAAGCGGCACGCTACTCTGCGAATACATTACGCTGCTATCGTGTGACGTTCAAAAAGTTAGCAAATTTTCTGGGAGACATCCCCTTCCGCGACATCAGCCGCACCAGAATTATTGAGTTTCTCAGCCAGCAGACAGATATATCCGCCAAGACGCTGCGGAACTATCACGCAGATTTATCGGCACTATGGGAGTGGGCAGTACAACGCGACCTGTGCGATGAAAATATCATGCGTACTATTCGTATGCCCATACCCGAAAAAAAGGAAGTCATTCCCCTGGAGCGTGCGGAGATACTTGCGCTCATCAGCCAATCGGCTGAGTCATCATCACAGGTTATTGCTTTGCGAAACAAGGCGATTCTGTACACATTGTTGGATACCGGCGTGCGGGCATCAGAATTGTGTGGGCTAAAAATTCAACATATTAACCAGGTAACGAAACGCTTGGTTGTATTCGGGAAGGGGCGCAAAGAAAGGCAAATACCAGTTTCGGATGACACACTTGCTGTGATTAAGAACTATCTCAAACAAAATAATAGCCGAGAGTGGGTGTTCACAACATTCGATAATCGCCCCCTGAGCCGCCATCGACTGGCAGATATTTTGGAGACTATCGGTAATCATGCAGGTGTGGCGAAGGTTTATCCTCACCGTTTCAGGCACACCTTCGCAATCCAGTTTCTGAGGAACGGAGGAAATATTTATTCATTGCAACGAATTCTGGGTCACACTACGTTGGACATGGTGAAACGCTATCTGGCAATATCCCAGGTTGATTTGGACCGCGACCACGCAGCCGCTTCTCCCGTGACGCACTGGCTTGTGTAATTTATCACACTCTTCGGGTCCGTGAGGCCCCCGGTTCAAATCCGGGCGCCCCGACTATATGGCAGCAAAAGCGTTTGCGGATGACGTAAATCGTCATCCGCAAACGCTTTTAAGTGGTAAAAAGATGACATCTATTGTTTAAGGAACCCCATCATGAGAAAAATTATTGTGCTTGAACATATTTCCCTTGACGGCATTATACAAGCCCCAGGCGGAGCAGAAGAAGATACCAGTGGTGGTTTTGTGGGAGGGTGGATAAGTTCATATTCCGATGAGATTTTGGGAACGCTGCTGCGAAGGCAGATGAACTTGCCATTCGACCTGTTATTAGGACGTACAACTTTTGAAATTTGGGAGCCCTACTGGCCCCAACATGCGGATATATGGTCCAATGTCAACATTGCAACCAAGTATGTTGCATCCAATACCAGAACTTCCAGCAACTGGCAGCCATCCGTGTTTCTGGGTGGAGATATTGCAGAAGAAGTCGCAAATCTCAAGCAACAACAAGGTTTAGATTTGCACGTTTGGGGAAGCGGCAATCTTCTTCAGACGCTTATGAAGCACGATTTGGTAGATACCTTCTGGCTCATGGTATATCCGATAACATTGGGCGCTGGAAAGCGGCTATTTGCGGATGGCACAATCCCGATGAGGTTTAAGGTGACGGAGAGCAAAGTTACTCCGAGGGGTGTTATCGTCATGAATTATGAACGCGGGTAGCCAAACTTGGCTTTTTTTGCCAAAAACGACCAACCTGCCTGTGGGTTGGGATACTCTGTCGCAGTTAAATAAAAAAAGATTGCCTCGACTGGTACTCGAGGCAATCTTCATACACGGAAGCAGAATTTGTCGGATGCACACCAACTACTGCGTTTTTGCCTTTGGTAAGGCAGGTTCCGTGTCTCAGCGGGGAGGGCGGGATTCGAACCCGCGGCGGAGGTTTAAGCCCCCGCACTCACTTAGCAGGCGAGCCCATTCAGCCACTCTGGCACCTCCCCAATAGGGGAAAAATTTTTAAGGACCTTTCCCTCTGCGGAGGGAGTGGGATTCGAACCCACGGTGGCTTGCGCCACGACGGTTTTCAAGACCGTTACCTTAAACCGCTCGGTCATCCCTCCGAGCGCATCCGATTTTACCATAACTTCCCCCACCCTGCCCCACCTCTTTCCAAATCACATCCGCCAGGCTGGTATAATCCGCACCTACTTTTACCCGTAAGGATACCCCATGAAATACCACATCTGGACCGAAGGATGCCAAATGAACGTAGCCGACTCGCAGCGGGTTGCCTCTGCGCTGGAGCATTTGGGCTACCAACTTACCCAACAACCCGCCGAGGCGGATGTGCTGGTGCTGAATACCTGCGTGGTACGCCAATCCGCCGAAGATAAAGCCTACGGGCGCCTCAGCTCCTTCCGCCCTCTCAAACAAAAGAACCCCAACCTCATCATCAACCTGATGGGCTGCCTGGTAGGCGTGCGTGGACACGAAAAACTAAAAGCCCGCTTCCCGTATGTGGATGTCTTCTCCCCCCCCTCCGACCCCGGACCTCTTATCTCGCACCTCACCCAGGGAGAAATCCGCTCGTTGGAAGATGCCGAAACCACCCGGCGCTTTCTGGCAATGGACGAAGAATTAACCCTGCCCCTTCACGAACAGGGAAAACTCGTCTCGGCACACATCCCGGTTGTATATGGCTGTTCGCACGCCTGCACCTTCTGCATCATCCCCTACAAACGCGGGGTGGAACGCTCCCGTCCGGTGGGCGACATCCTGGCAGAAGCCCGCGCCCTGGCAAAACAAGGCGTAAAAGAGATTACCCTGCTTGGGCAAATTGTAGATAGATACGGCAAAGACATCCCGGATGGACCCAACCTGGCGGTGTTGCTACGCCTGCTTAACGAGGTGGAAGGCATTCAGCGGATTCGCTTTCTCACCTCCCACCCCAACTACTTCGGGGAAGACATCATCGAAGCGGTGGCGGAACTGCCCAAGGTCATGCCGCATTTTGAAATTCCAATTCAAGCCGGGGATGATGAAGTGCTGGAAAACATGAAACGCGGCTACACCCAGGCGCAATTCCGCACCCTTGTTGGCAAAATCCGCGCCCGAATCCCACAGGCATCCATCGCCACAGACATTATTGTCGGCTTTCCCGGCGAAACCGAAGCGCAATTTATGCAAACCTGGCAAACCCTGGCAGATTTGAAGTTGGATGTCGCTCACCTGGCACGTTACTCCGTGCGCGAAGGCACAGTTGCCACCCGCCGCATGGTGGATAACGTGAGCGATGAAGAAAAAATGCGCCGGTTTCGGATGCTGGAAGAACTGCAAGAGCAGGTCGTAGGCGAAATCAACGCCCGTTACCAGGGCGAGCAAGTACAAGTGTTATTTGAAGAGCAGGTCAAAGGTCGCTGGCGCGGACGCACCCCCACAAACAAATTGGTCTTTTTAGAATCGGAGCAAGATTTACGCGGGCAAATTCTCCCCGTTACCATCACCTGGACAGGACCCTGGTCTATGCAGGGCAGCCTGGCAAAGCAACCCTTGCGTCTGGGTTAGGACGCTGTAAAAGAGAACCTCCCACAATTGTGGGAGGTTCTCTTTTACAAACCGTCTACGACCGACATATACAAGTCGCCAACGCTTCCGCCCAGTGTTGAGATTGCGATAATAATGATAAAAGCAACGAGAATGAGAATAAACGCATACTCCACCATGCCTTGGGCTTTTTGCGGCTCACCCATCATACACATCACCTCCTTTCAGGCGATATGTTTCATTTTAACAACTTTGTAACTTTTTTCAATGATTTTATAAAGTCCGCCAGTCGATGAAAATGTTAGGAAACGGGATTTACCTGGTTTTGAGGGTATGGGCAGGTATCACGCAACGGGCAAACGCCACATTGGGGGCGGCGGGCGTGGCAAACCTCCCTGCCCAGGCGAATGAGATTAAGGTGGGCGGCGTAATAGGTCTGCGGGGGCAGGAGGGCTTCCAGATGCGGGTGAGCCTCCTCTACGCTCATTTTCTCCGGGCGCAGCCCAAGCCGCCCACTCACCCGGTACACATGCGTATCCACCGGCAGGGCGGGGCGATTAAGCGAAAAGCACAGGACAATGGCGGCAGTTTTGGGTCCCACTCCGTTAAACTTCATCAGCCAGGCGCGGGCTTCTTCCAGGGACAGGTCTGCCAAAAAGGAAAGGTCTAAGCTGCCGCGCTCGGCGGTGATTTGACGCAAAACCTGCTGAATGCGCGGCGCTTTCTGATTCGCCAAGCCCGCCACACGAACCGCCTCCGTTACCTCAGCAGTTGGGGCATCCCGCACCGCTTCCCAGGTGGGGAGGCGCTCCCGAAGGGCATAAAAGGCTTTGTCGCGGTTGATGTCGTTGGTGTTTTGCGAGAGAATGGTGGAGACGAGTTCATCCAGGGCGGGGAGGGGGTTGCGCCAAATCGGTTCTCCGTAGTGCGCCAGCAAAACCTGATGAATGTGAAGAGCGCGTTGAGCGGGGTTCATGGCGTTGGTGTGGGGCGGAATGCCGGGCGGCTGAAACCGATGAAGAGATTGCGGAAGTTTCGCAGCTCGGTTTCGGGTCCCAGGTCTGCCAGGGCTTGAGATTCTTCGGGGGTGAGCGCCCCCAGGAATTGAAGCAGGGCAAGGGATACGCCGTGTCGGGCGCGGGCGGTACTGTCGCCATCGCTAATTTTGATGACAATGCCCATGCCGGGCGAGTGCGGCGCGAGCGCCCCCGGCAGAATTGCCATGCCCTGATAGCCTTCTGCGCCCATTTTGGAGAGGATGCGCCCACCGGTGGCTTGCATGAGACGGGTGTCGAAGCGCCCCGGTCCGGCGACCATTTGCGGGTGGGTTGTCATGGCGTGGGTGATGGTTCGGCAGGCGGCGGCGCGTTGCGGGGCAAGCAAGTTCGGGTCGACGAGTCTGGCGTAGCCGAGGGCGGCGTTGTAGAGGGGGATGGCGAAGTTAGGGGCGGAGCAGCCATCTGTTCCTACTTCCACCTGTCCGGGGTTGACGGAGCACATTTCTGCAAAGGCGTGCAGGATGCTTTCCTGAACAGGGTGTTCGTTTTGCAGGTAGGTGGGGGTGGGCAGGTGACGCAGGAGGGCATGGGCTAGCATGCCGGTATGCTTGCCAGAGCAGTTATGGCGCTGAGGGGTGGGGGATTCTCCGCGTTTTTTGAGGGCGTCTGCGGTGGGTTCGTGAAAGGGGTAGTGAACGCCGCAGAGCAGGTCTGCTTCGCTTATCCCTATTTTGGCTTGCAAGGCGAGGAGGGTTTCGACATGTTCGTCTGTGCCAGAGTGGGAGGCGCAGAGGATGGCAATTTCTTTGGGGGTGAGGGCGTAGTGTTCATGTCCGCCGCGCTCGATGAAGGGGAGAGCCTGAAAGGGCTTGGCGGTAGAGCGCAGGTAGGTGGTGTGGTGCGGGTCTCCGAGGGAGGAGAGCAGGTTGCCTTGCGAATCTACGATGGCGTAAGCGCCGTAGTGAATCGATTCCACGATGTTGCCGCGAGTGAGCTCGAAGATGGGTTGGTAGGGGGTCATGGTTATTCGTCCAGGTAGTCCTGGTCTGGGACAGCGAGGTAGTTGCGGGCGTAGTAGTGGCGCAAGCCGTGCGCCAGGCGTTGTACGTATTGTTTATGGCGCTCGGAGGAGACGTTTAAGCCGGACATGAGGTCTTGAACGATGACTTCTACTGCATCGGCTTCGGCGTTTTGCTGGGAAAGCGATACCAGTTTTTCCTGGGTGCGGGCGAGCATCTGAAGTTGGGATTGCAAATGGGCGAGGTTGACGATTCCGCCGCGCCCGCTAACGATGGTGTAGTCTTTGTATTCTTGCATGAGATGGCGCAGGGAGGTTTGCCATTCGGTGAGGTTGGCGCTGCCAAAAAAGGCGGGTTGGTCTTTGACGACCAAATCGCCTACGAATACGATGCGGGGGTTGGGGAGGATTGCCCAGCAAGCGCCGGAGGCGGGACCGGGGTGATGCTCTATGATGACCGGGAAGTTGCTCCATTCGATGTGGAGTTGGGCGGTGAAGGTGATTTCTGGCGGAACCCAGCGAATGTTACCCAAGCCTCCGGCGGCTTCCCAGTCTGCGCCGGTTTCTTCGCCTTGGGGTCTAAAGGTGTTGGGGCGGCTGCGGAAGGTTTGGGCGGTTTTTTCGTGGGCAAGGACGGTGCAGTCCATGGAGCGGGCACCGAGGGTGCGGTCGGGGTGTGAGTCCAGGTTGACAAGGAGGCGTTCCACGCCGCTGTTTAGCCCCAGCAGGGCGGCACGCCAGGAGCGTCCGTCTTCGGGGAGGGGGGGCGCGTCAATTTGAATCAGTCCGTGTGGCAGGGCAATGGCTCCGAGGGTGACGCCGGGGTAGTGGTCTTCCATAAAGACTTGGGGGGC
>DYNS01000345.1 GCA_020720965.1 Anaerolinea sp.
GAGTTTTTGCGCGGAGGAAAGGGTGGCATAAGCCAGGTCTTGATGAGTTGGGGCTGCCGAGGCAAAGGTACTGGAGCCGCCCGGTCCGCCACGCGCAGGCATAACCGCCGCCTCTGTGGAGGCAGACGGAACGGGCGCGGCGGTTGGCGTTGCCCCGCAGCCGGTTACGCCAAGCGCAACCAGCATAGCCAGGGCAATGATAAGAAGGGGGGAAACGATGTTTTTCATAAATTTTTCTCCTTGAAAAAGAATATTGGAACTGATTGTGTTTTTAGGCTGCTAAATAAGTCCTAAAATCATCCACCAGGTCACTTCAACGGGAATCAGCACGATAAGCGTCACCAGGGTCAGCGGGATGCCATATTTCAGCACATGACGGGCGCTGTAGCCGCCGGTTTCGCCCTGCCCAAGCAAGATAGCAACGTGCTGGAAGGGCAATAGATAATGAATAGAAACCGCCGTGTAAACCAGCAAAGCCGGAAAAAGCGGACTCCAACCGGCATCGGTGGCGTAATGCACCATCGGCGGGGAGACGATGGACATGCAAGCCAGGGCGCTGCCCAGCACCATGTGAATTAACATGGTTGCGCCGCCGACCAAGCCCGCAAAGGCATAGGGGTTTTGCGGCGGAGTGGCGGGCAGGAGCGTGGATGCCAGCCAATCGGAAAGCCCGGTTTCTTTGCCCACCGAACCAATTGCCATCGCTCCGACCACAAAGAACAAAATGGGCCAATTGATGCCTTCGCTCAGGTCTTTGGCTTCGAGCACCTCCCCCACTTTGGGCAGGGACAAGCCCACGACAGCCAGCAGCGCCACCCAAGCCGGGTCGATGCCGTGAAGCGAATCCGTCATCCAGAGCAGGAGCGCAGCCAACACCCAAAGCAGGGTGACTGTTTCGAGGCGGGTCATGCGCCCCGGTTTTTGCTGTTCGGCTTGCAGGGCGGCTTTGTCTATTTGGACGGAGCCGGTTTGACGGAACACGAGCAGGTGCAGGCTCAACATCAAGACCGAAGCCAGTAAACCGGGAACCGCCATGTATTTCGCCCAATCCAACCAGCCGAGGGTAACACCACTAAATCCAACGGTAGCAAGGTTGAGGGTCGAATCGCCCGTCAGCAGAATCATCGAGGTGGCGGTGGTTGCTACAAAAACGGATAAGCCGACCGAGGCAGAATCCGCCGCATTCATCCCCGCTTTTTGGATGATGACGCGCATGAGTGACATGAGCAGCAAGGCGCGCGGAAAAGGATGTGGAATGAGAAAGCCCAGCACAAAACCGAGAACATAGGTCAGGGTGATGAGGCTGCGGTAAGAAGTAGCAAAGCGAATGATAAAAAAGGTGGCGACCCGCTCTGCCAGCCCGGATTTTGTGACGGCGGCAGCAATAAGGAATGAGCCGATAATCAACCACATCAGCGGCAAAGTCCAGATGCGGAAAACAACATCGGGGGTTGCCAAGCCCAACAACAGGTAGCCAAGCAGCATCAGCAGGGTGGTGTAGGCTGGCGGGATGATGTTGAAAATCCACCAGGTGACGGCGAAGAGAGTAACGATGAGGGTTTGGCGGCCTGCCGGGCTTAATTCACCCGGCAGGGGCAGGAACCAGAGCGCAATCGCGATAAGCAGCGAAAGCGTTATCCCAACCAGTTTACGGTCGAAGGGTGTGGTCAAGGAAATCCAACACTTTCTGGACGTTTTGCGGGGTTTCAAAGGCTGGGTCGGCATGGCGGGCGCCCGGCAAAAGTTGATGCGTGACCAAGCGCGGGGCGATGGCACCCAGTTTTTGGGCAAAATAGAGCGACTGTTGACAGGGAACAACGTCATCGTGTGTGCCGTGCTGAATGAAAAACGGCGGAAGACCGGGGCGGAGGTAGGTTTCGGGGTTTGCCCGGCGCACCAGGTCAGGAATCTCGGTGATTTTTTGCCCCAGCAGGAGCGACTCTGGAGAATTTTCGCCGCTATGGGCAAATTGCGGCGGGGGCAAAAAGCCAGATTCTGCCAGCTGCTCATCCATTTTCAAGAAATCGGTGGGCGGGAACCAGGAAACCACTGCCTGAACCTCTTCCGGCTGGTCGGCATTGCCCAAAGCGAGGTCATCCAATTCCGGGCTTCCGGCTGTCACCCCCGCCATCAGCGCGAGATACCCACCCGCCGAACCGCCCCAGACGGCGATTCTGTCCGGGTCGAAGAGATATTGCCGGGCATTTGCCCGAACCCAGCGGATGGCGGCTTTGATGTCGTGAACCAGGGCTGGGAATTTGGCTTCGGCGCTCATCCGATAATTGACGCTGACCAGGGCGTAACCGCGCTCCAGGGCTGCAAACATGGGCGTCAGTTGCATATCGCGCTTATCGCCGCCCATAAATGCCCCGCCATGAATGGAAAGGATGACGGGGAAGGGACCGTTGCCTGTTGGCGCCCAGTAAATATCCAATTTTTGGGCTGGAGAAACACCAGCATAGGACAGGTCGAACATTTTCCGTGCGATATGGTCGGTTTTTGCCTCCGGGATGGCAAAGGGCATGGCGTAATGAGGTTGGGGAGACATCCTGTTTTCCTTTTCTAATGTAAAGTTAGGCAGCCACCCGCGCAACTGTTTCTTTGGCTTTGCGATTTTTCTGATAAACATCGAAGGCGACTGCAATTAATAGCACCACGCCCTTGACAACGGTCTGGGAAAAATCGGGGAAGGTTGCCAATTGCATGGCGTTGTTCAAAACGCCGATGATTAACATGCCCACCATCAAACCAAAAACGCTGCCTTCGCCGCCCTTAAAGCTGACCCCGCCCAAGAGCGCAGCCGTGAGGCAGTCAAATTCAAGCCCCTGACCGGTAATGGTCTGACCCGCAAATACACGCGACAGCAGCAAAACCGTTGTGATTGCTGAGATAAAACCGCTAATCATGAACAGGATTACTTTGGTTCTATCAATGTTTACCCCTGCAAGGCGGGCGGCTTCCTCGTTGCCGCCCAGGGCAAATATTTGCCTGCCAAAATAGGTTTTGGTCAGGACGAAAGAGCCGATGAGGGCTACGATGAGCAAGACGATGACCGGTACGGGGATGCCCCAGACGTATCCCTGACCAAACCAGCGGAAGGAGTCTGGAAATCCCATGATGTTCCTGGATTGATTAATGATGTACCCCATGCCCTTAAATATGGCGGAGGTTCCCAAAGTAATAATCAGCGGGTGGATTTTGAGTTTAA
>DYNS01000346.1 GCA_020720965.1 Anaerolinea sp.
CCTTCCAAAAGCCCACCTCGGGCCGCATCGCCGTCAAAGTCATCAACCACCTGGGCGATGAAGTGATGAAAGTGTTCAGGGTCAAATAAATGAGCGCACTCTCGTCCGATACCCACCCCAAAATGGAAGCCCTGCAAATTCGCCTGTGGCGCGAAGCCAGCCCCACCCGCAAAATGCAGGCGCTGGCGCAACTCAACGCCTCTGCCAAAACCCTGGCGCTCACCGGCCTGCGCGCCCAATTTCCGCAAGCCAGCGAAGCCGAATTGCGCTACCGGCTGGCCGTGCTGTTGCTGGGCGAAGAAATTGCCCACAAAGTGTATGGAGACCTGCCCCATGCAAAATGAACCCATCGAAGTCACCCTAAAAGTAACCGCCGTTTTCGAGCAATTGGGCGTGCCCTATCTCATCAGCGGCTCGCTGGCCAGCACCCTCTACGGCATGATTCGCACCACCCAGGATTCAGACATCGTCGCCGAAATGCAACTCGAACATCTCCAGCCTTTTATCCTGGCTTTGCAGGATGAATTCTACGTAGATGCTGAAATGATTGCCGAATCCATCCAGCGCCACTCCAGCTTCAACATCATCCACCGCGAAAGCATGTTCAAAGTGGATGTTTTCATTCCGCGCCCGCGTCCCTTCCTGCAATCGCAACTTTCCCGCGCCCAAAGGCAAACCTTCAGATTTGAAAGCGAAATCAGCGCCCGCTTTGCCAGCCCCGAAGACACCATTCTCGCCAAACTGGAATGGTACCGGCTGGGCGGCGAAGTCTCAGAACGTCAGTGGCGCGACATTCTCGGCATCTTGAAAACCCGCGCCGGGGAACTTAGCCTCCCTTACCTGCAACACTGGGCCGCCGAACTCAACCTTACCAGCCTGCTCGAACGCGCGCTGAAAGAGTAAACCCGATGGAATTTCGCATCGCCGATAGCTTTACCGACAGCCTGGATAAACTCACCAACCAGGAACAGAAAGCGGTCAAAACCACCGTTTTTGACCTGCAAATTGACCCAACCCGGCCCGGCCTGAGCTTTCACAAGCTCGACCGCGCCCGCGACCCCAATTTTGCCTCGGTGCGCGTCAACGACGACATCCGCCTGATTGTTCACCAATCCGCCAGCAGTTTATTGCTCTGCTACGTTAGCCACCACGAAGATGCCTACCACTGGGCAGAACGGCGCAAAATCGAAACCCATCCCACCACAGGCGCGGCGCAACTGGTTGAAATCCGCGAAAGAGTGCAAGAAATCATCGTCCCGGTCTATGTCACGGTCGAACGCGCCAAACCGCCGCTCTTCGCCAAAATCTCCGACCAAACCCTGCTCAGCTACGGCGTTCCGCTCGAATGGCTGGCAGATGTGCGCGCCGCCACCGAAGATAACATTCTGGAATTGACGGATCACCTGCCGGATGAAGCTGCCGAAGCCCTGCTCGAAGTGGCGACTGGCAAAACCCCTGTCGCCCCCGCGCCGGTTTCCGTTTCCAATCCTTTCGACCACCCGGATGCAATGCGCCGCTTCCGCCGCATGAGCGATGCCGAAGAGCTGGCGCGCGCCCTCGAATTCCCCTGGGAAAAATGGAGGGTCTTCCTGCCCCCCGAGCAACGCCAAATCGTCACCGCCGATTACAACGGTCCCGTGCGCGTCTCCGGCTCGGCGGGCACTGGCAAAACCGTGGTGGCTCTGCACCGCGCCGTCCACCTCGCCCAAAACGACTCCACTGCCCGCATCCTGCTCTCCACCTTCTCGGATGCCCTCGCCAACGCCCTGCGCGACAAACTGCGCACGCTCATCTACAACCAGCCTCGCCTGGGCGAACAAATCGAAGTCCACCCACTCAACCAGGTCGCCGAGCGCCTTTACACCACCAACCTGGGCAAACCGCAGGTGGCAGGCGCGGCCGCGGTGCGCAAAATGATTCAGAACGCCGCGGCCAGCGTCGGGGAGCATCCCTTCGCCCTGCGCTTCCTGCTCTCCGAATGGGAGCAGGTCGTCGATGCCTGGCAACTCGATAGCTGGGAAGCCTACCGCGACGTGCCGCGTCTGGGCCGCCGCACCCGCCTGAAAGAAAGCCAGCGCCAGCAACTGTGGGAAATTTTCGCCCGCGTCCAGACCGAACTCAAAGAGAAGGACCAAATCACCTACGCCGCCCTGCTCACCCGCCTGGCTGGTCACTTCCACAACAACCCGCATCCCCCCTACAACGCCATCGTGCTCGACGAAGCGCAAGATGTCAGCATCCCGCAACTCAAACTGCTCGCCGCGCTCTCTGGCAATCGCCCCAACAGCCTGTTCCTGGCTGGCGATATGGGTCAGCGCATCTTCCAGCAACCCTTCTCGTGGAAAGCCCTGGGCGTGGATGTGCGCGGCCGCTCCAAGACCCTGCGCATCAATTACCGCACATCGCACCAAATCCGTATGCAGGCCGATAAACTGCTTGACCCGCAAATTTCGGATGTAGACGGCATCAGCGAAGCCCGCAACGGCACCATCTCCGTTTTCAATGGGCCCGCCCCCGCCATCCTGAACTGCGACAGCCCGGACGAAGAAGCCGCCTGTGTTGCCACCTGGCTCCAACAACGCCTGGTAGAAGGATTAAAACCCGAAGAAATCGGTGTTTTTGTGCGCGCCGAGGCTCAATTCCCGCGCGCCCAATCTGCGCTCGATGCCGCCCAACTCCCCTACAAAATCCTCGACCAAAAAGTGCAAACCGCCCCAGCCAGCGCCTCCCTGTGTACCATGCACCTGGCAAAGGGCTTGGAATTCCGCGCGGTAGTTGTCATGGCTTGTGACGATGAAATCATCCCGCTCAGCGAGCGCATCCAATCCGCTGCCGATGAAGCCGACCGCAAAGACGCCTACGACACCGAACGCCACCTGCTCTACGTTGCCTGCACCCGCGCCCGCGACCACCTCCTCATCACCAGCGCCGCCAACCCCTCCGAGTTTCTGGAAGATTTGGTGATGTAAAAAAGAAGACCTGCAACGCTTGTCAGAGGAACTGGGCATTGATGGGCGAGGCGTATTCGGTGGATGATGTGATTGAGTCCGCCAGCGGGCGGAGGGTGAAGTGGCATCCCTCAGCCTCCCAAACTGCCTCTTGACTTTGCTTCTTGTGTTTATGTACAATATTTTGAACAACCGTACAAACCACAGGAGAGAGCCATGTCCCATGTCAAGTTGAGTTGGCGCACCACCATCCTTGC
>DYNS01000043.1 GCA_020720965.1 Anaerolinea sp.
TCTCCGTCCCTGCCGTCATCCAAACCACCCTGCACCGCATAGACGGCTCCATTCACGTCCGGCTGGATGGCAGGGTAAAAGACGAATTAGACCGGGGCGAACCCTTCCTCGCCGTCACCGGCGCAAAAGTATATAGTTTGGATGGCACAACCATCCTCTACAAAACCGATTTTATGACGGTGGCACGCAGCCAAATCGTGTGGGTCATCCCCAGCGATGACACCGCCTACCGCCCCGGAGAAGACCAGATATGACCCTCCTCTCCTCCGCCTCCAACGCCGCCAAATCTGCCCCCCAGGGGCTATCCTCCGCCGACCTGCTCAAACTCAAGCACTTCGTCTCAGACAATCTCATCCGCGACATCGAGAGCGAGAACCCACCTCTGGACAAGCGCGAAGCCTTTGTCAAATCCAAACTGGAAGATGTCTTTGCTCGCATCAAAATCAACGTCCCAGACTCCATCCGCCAGCAAATTGCCAACGAAATTTTAGACGAAGTCCTGGGCTACGGACCCATTCAAAGCCTGCTCAACGACCCGGACGTGAGCGAAGTGATGGTCAACGGACCCTACAAGGTCTATGCCGAAAAAAAGGGCAAGCTCGTCAAAACCGGCGTAACCTTTGAAAACAACGAGCATGTCATCCGCATCATCGAAAGAATCGTCCTGCCGCTTGGTCGCCGCATCGATACCGACTCACCCACCGTAGATGCCCGCCTGCCGGATGGCTCCCGCGTCAACGCCGTCATCCCCCCGGTGGCGCTAGATGGAGGCACCATCACCATCCGCAAATTCCGCAAAGACAAATTACAAATGCAAGACCTGGTGAACTTCGGCTCCATCACCCCCCAAATGGGAGAATTTCTGCGTGCCTGCGTCATCAGCCGGTTAAACATAGTCGTCTCCGGTGGCACAGGTTCGGGCAAAACCACCCTGCTCAACATCCTCTCCTCCCTCATCCCAGACGATGAGCGGATTGTGACCATTGAAGACGCAGCAGAATTGCAACTGCAACAAGACCACGTTGTACGCCTGGAAACCAAACCCGCCAGCCTGGAAGGCAAAGGCGTTGTCACCATCCGCGACCTGGTACGCAACGCCCTGCGGATGCGCCCCGACCGGGTGGTGGTGGGCGAATGCCGGGGCGGAGAAACCCTGGATATGCTCCAAGCCATGAACACCGGTCACGATGGCTCTCTCACCACCCTGCACGCCAACACCCCGCGAGATGCCATCTCGCGCATGGAAACCATGGTGCTAATGGCAGGCATGGACTTGCCGATTAAAGTCATCCGGCAGCAAATTTCCTCCGCAGTAGATTTAATCGTCCAACAAACCCGGCTCAAAGACGGCTCCCGCAAAGTCACCGCCATCAGCGAGGTAGCGGGCATGGAAGGCGACACCATCGTCCTGACGGACGTATTCCGGTTCGAGCAAACCGGAATCAGTTCAGAGGGGAAAATTATCGGTCAGTTAAAACCCACCGGCATCCGCCCCCTCTTCACCCCCCGGCTCGATGCCGCCGGTTTCAAACTACCGCCAGAAGTCTTTGGCGCAAACGTGGCGGATATTCTCAAACGGCGCTAACCCCCATTTGCCCTACCCCCGGCAAGGGTATGCTCGCGCCTCCAAACTCTCGTGTATAATCAAAAAACAGACCGAAACCGAGGCAAACCATGAGCATTCAAGCCCAAATCGCCCTTCGTACCCGCAAACTGGGGGTACTCATCCGCGATGCGCGCCTGGCTTCGCGCAAATCCCTCCCCGAAACCGCCCAAGCCATTGGCATTCCCCCCGCCGACCTGCGTGCCTACGAGGAATCGCGCAAAGCCCCCTCCCTGCCAGAGCTGGAAGTTCTGGCATACTACCTCGACCTGCCCATTCAACACTTCTGGAGCAGCGAAGCCCTCTCCGATGATGCCGCCCGCACCGAGCCGCTCGACCTGAACCGTCTCGCCAACTTGCGCCATCGCATCATCGGCGTTTTGTTGCGCCAAAAAAGGCAGCAAACCAGCATCTCACTCAAAGCCCTGGCACACGAAACGGGAATCCCCCTCAGCCGGTTAACCGACTACGAAACGGGAGAACGTCCCATTCCCCTGCCAGAGCTGGAAGCCATTCTCACCGTCATCGGCGGCAGGGTCGAGTCCTTCTTCGACCAAAATGGTCCCATCGGAAAATGGATGAACGACCAGGAAGCCATTCGAGAATTTATAGACCTGCCCCCGGAACTACGCGCCTTTGTTTGCCTGCCCGTCAACCGCCCCTACCTGGAACTGGCGCGACACCTCAGCGGACTCTCCACCGAAAAACTGCGCTCGGTTGCCGAAGGGTTGCTGGATATTACCCTGTAACGAGGCGCCATGAACCCAGAAGCTGCCACCCTGCAAACCCAAGCCACCGAAGCCTACCAACAAGCAGAATACGAAACAGCGGCGCGCCTCTTTGGCGAAGCCGCTTTGGCTTTTGAAGCCGAAAAAGCCCCCCTGCAAGCCGCAGAAATGAAAAACAACCAAAGCGTCTCTGCCCTGCAAGCCGGAGACCTGCGCCAAGCCCTGAGCGCCGCGCAGGGAACTGCCCCCCTCTTTGCCCAGGCAGAAGACTGGCAACGCGAAGGCATTGCCCACGCCAACGAAGGCAGTGCCCTGCGCGGGCTAGGACGCAAAAAAGAAGCCCTCGCCGCCTTTCAACGCTCCGCCGCAGCCTTTGAAAAAGCCAACCAACCCGAAATGCGGGCAGAAGCCCTATTGGCAACCGCCACCCTGCAACTGGAACAGCGCAAATGGTCCGAAGCCCTGCTCTCCTACCAGATAGGGCTTGCCGGGCTAAAACACCCCACCCTGCAACAGAAAATCATCCTCAAACTCCTAAGACTACGTTCATGGTGAACTTACAGTACAACATCCGCCACGCCCAACAAACCGACTACACCCGCATCGCCAACCTCATGTATTCCGAAAGCCGGATTCACCGCCACCTGGACTGGCGCGCCCCCCTGGACTGGCTGGGAACCTCGGAATATTGGCTGCTGGAGCAAGAAAGAAGCCTGGGCGCAGCCCTGGCTTGCCCGCCAGACCCGGCAGGTGCTTACTGGCTACGGCTTTTTGCCCTTGCCGCCGGGATGGACGCAGAAAGCGCATGGCGCACCCTGTGGGATACGGCTACCGCCGCCTTGCCTCTCGGCAGCACCATCGCCGCCATCACCGCCCAGGAGTGGTTCATGCCCCTTTTGCGGCACAGCGGATTCCGGGTAGAGAATCAGATTATCGTCCTGCACCACACCCTCGACCCCATCTCCCTCCCCAGCCTGCCCCCAGACTTCCTCCTCCGCCCCATGACCCGCGAAGACCTGCCCTCGGTCGCCGCTGTAGATGCCCAAGCCTTTGAACCCCTCTGGCAAAACTCTCTCGACTCTCTGCGGGTTGCCTACGCCCAAGCCGGTTTCTGCTCCGTCATCCTCCATCAGGGGCAAATTATTGGCTACCAAATTAGCACCCGCAACCCCTTTGGGGCGCACCTTGCCCGCCTCGCCGTTTTACCCTCCTACCAGGGGCATGGAATTGGTCATCACCTGGTGGCAGACGTGGTGGAACAAGCCAACCAACAGGGGCTATACCGGTTATCCGTCAACACCCAAATCGACAATACCGCCTCGCTTACCCTATACAAAAAAATTGGGTTCCACAGCACCAACGAAGCCTATTCCGTATTCACCTGCAAACGATAGGAGGCTCTCATGGCACGTCCCGATTCGGTCATCGTCAATGGCATTGTGCGCCAGGCGCTTGTCTCTGCCCAGGAAGTGATGGGCGAAAACGGTCTGCACGCCGTATTACGCTCCTGCGGGTTGGAAAGGTACGTAAACCAGCTCCCCCCCAACGACACCAACCCCGCCATCAAAACCTCGGACTACGCCCGCGTAAACCAGGCAATAGAAGAATTCTACGGGCGGGCGGGCAAAGGAATGCTGATTCGGATTGGAAAAGCCTCGTTTCAATACGGCTTACGAGAACAATCTGCCCTGCTGGGGGTTGCCGGGGTCGCCATCAAACTCCTGCCCACCAAACAACGGATTAAATTCATCCTCAACGGCATGGCAGATGCCCTCAAAAAGTCTAACGCCGAGGTGGATGCCTGGGTGGAAGAAACCGGCGAAACCATCGCCTACATAGACCGCACCTGCGCCGTCTGCTGGGGACGAACCCACGAAAAATCCATCTGCCACCTATACGTTGGCTCCATCACCGAAGCCGTTTTGTGGGCAACCGGCACAGAATACCAGGTGACAGAAACACACTGCATGGCAAAAGGCGACCCCTACTGCCGCTTTGAAGTAGGAGCCCCGCGCACATGAAAACAGACCTCAAAGCCGGCATCCCTGCGCGAGTCTTTCGCCAATTTGTGGATGTCCTAAACGCAGAAATGGGAGCCGAAATGCTCGCCACCGTCCTGGAAACCTCCCACCTCCCGGCAGACCTGGCGAACCCGCAAACCGCCTCCCGTTACAACAGCGCCACCGCCGCCCAGGCATACGCCGAAATTCAGAGCGCCATGCGTCAATATTACGGGCGCGGCGCACGCGGAACCCTGCACCGCATGGGGCGCTTAATGTGGGGCAAACTATTAGAAACCGCCTCCGTGCCAGAGAAAGCCCAGGCACAAATTATCCGCAGCCTGCCCCTCTCCATGCGCGCCAAACCCGCCCTGGAACTGCTCGCCCACATCCTGCGCCAACGTCCCGGCGAAATAACCCTCCACACCCTGGATTTAGACCTGATGCTGGTAGACCGCGCCTCCCCCGCCACCCTGGGGCAGCCCGCCCAGCCCCCCCTCTGCCACATCACCCTGGGGCTCATCCAGGAAACCCTCTTTTGGGCAACCGGGCGCGAACATGATGTAGAAGAAACCGCCTGCCGCGCCAACGGCAGTGACGACTGTGAATTCAAAATACACACATCTCAAATCAAGAAGTAGGAAATGAAAAAATACACTCTCTCCCTTCTCGCCCTTTTCATCATGGCAAGCCTGGCGCTTGCCGCTTGCGGCGGCATCACTCCCTTGCAAACACCCATGCAAGAGACGACTGCCCCCCAACAAGAAACCCCCGCCCCTCTCAGCCCCGCAGCGGAGGAAACACCCCATAAAGTATACGGCTCCTTCACTGTGAGCAACGATTTTGTCATCGCCGTTTACGCGGTGGAACACGCCGTAATGCTGACAGACCTGCACGCCTTTGTCGTGCGTGATTTGGAATGGGAACTCCCGGTAGAATCTCAGGTTCTCGGCTTTATGCAGGTAGAACTGGGGGAAGAACCAGGCGGCTCTTACGAGCTTTCTTTGCCCGCCCAGCCCCTGGGAACCATGAATGATGTGGATAACAACGGCAAAGAAAACCAGGGCGTGCAAATTTTCGCCGTTTCTTATTCACCCAATATTTACGGTGGACCTTTCTCGGATGGAGATGACCGCAGCACCGGGTGGCCCACCTACCTTGCCTCCATCAAAACCGACCCAGAGAACAATGACGAAGTCATTGGCGGGAAACTCATCCTATGGTCGCCGGATGCCACCCAGCAATTCCCCCATGATTTTGGAGAAGACGGGCTACTCTTCACCGCCGATGACCCGGTAACGGTTATCCCCGCCGGTTACAGCATTGTAGACCTGGATACCATCCCCTTTACCATTGCCCAAACCGCCGAAGCAGACCTCCCGCTCTACGAACCGCCTGACAGCGCAATTAAAGACTTTTCGGAACTCAGTTACACCGAATCTTTTGACGCGATGTTTGAATTTGTAAGCGCCAACTACGCCTTCAACAACTACAAAGAAAAACAACCGGACTGGGAAGCCGTCTACGCCGAATTGAAACCCCAGGTGGAAAAAGCCGAAAAAGAAAAAGATTCCCTCGCCTTTGGCAGAATCATCCGCGATTTTACGTGGAAGTTTAAGGATGGGCATGTGGGCGCTGGCGGCGGCGCCACTAGCGAAGCCACCAATGAAGATTTTGGCATAGCCACCGAAGGCGGTTACGGGTTTGCCATTCGGGAGTTGGACGACGGTCGGGTTTTGGCAAACTACATCACCGAGGCGGGTCCTGCTCAATTGGCGGGTATGGCGTTGGGCGCAGAAATCACCCAGTTTAACGGGCAGCCCATCCGCGAAGCCATCGGCAAAGTCATCCCTTGGACCTTGCCCCATTCCATGCCCAGTGACCTGCGCTACCAGCAACAACGCTACCTGCTGCGAGCGCCCCTGGGAACCCCTGCGGAAGTGACCTTTGCCAACCCTGGCGAAGAGGCTCAGACTGTCACTTTGGAAGCGGTGGATGAACGGGCCTCTTTCAACCGCGCTTCCCGTTACTTCAATGTGAACACCGACTACCTGCAACCGGTAGATTTTTCCATCCTGCAAGAGGGAAATGCGGAAATTGGTTACATTCGGATTAATGCCAACTATGATGACCTTAACCTGTTGCTGCGCTTGTTTGAACGCGCCCTGCAACAGTTTGAAGCAAGGGAAGTTGCTGGTGTCATTATTGATATGCGCTACAACTCCGGCGGCGCGCCGTTAGGTTTGGCAGGCTTCCTAACCGACCAAACCATCCCCACCGGGCAAGACGAATATTACAGCGAAGCAAGCGGTAAATTTGAGGCAGAAGGCTTGCCGGGAGAAATTATTGCCAACCAGAACCAATACAAATTTGACAAACTGGCGCTCCTGGTTGCTCCTACCTGCGCCAGCGCCTGCGAATATGACTCCTATGGCTTTAGCCAGGTTCCGGGCATGACCGTCGTCGGGTTCGAGCCAACCGGCGGCATCTTTGCCGAGGTCTCTCGCGGGCAAATTATGCTGCCAGAAGATATCTCTCTCCAAATTCCCACCGGGCGCACCATCATGCCAGACGGCAGCCTCTTCCTGGAAGGACAGGGCGTTGTGCCAACCCTGCGCGTTCCAGTGGACGAAAGCACCATCTACCGCGAAGACGATGTAGTGCTAGATTTCGGCATCCGCGCCATATTGCAACCTTTGGGAGCGGGCATCACCCCGGCTGCACCTCCGCAAGTGGGCGACGCTTCCGCTGTAGGTAAAGCCCTCAATGGCGGCACCAAACAACTGGAAGAAAAAGCCCGCGAAGAATATAGCAGCGAAGAACTCGCCCAAACCGACACAACCTTCCCCTACACCATCGCCCTCAGCAAAAGCGAAAACTTGCTTTGGGCTTGGGGTTGGTGCGCCGCCGATGAAGACACCCTAAAACAAAACCTGGAAAAAACCGAACTGGTCTTCACCCTGGCAGGTGAAACCGTCCCCTTGGAGCAATTCCAGCGCTTTGACTACGAAAACGGCGGCATGGCATGTGCGGCATACATCACCGTCCTGAGCGACTGGCAAGGAGGGGAAAACCACCTCAGCACAGCCATCACCTTTACCGAAAGCATTAACGACGGTACTGCCGATTACCCCCCCGGCACACAAATATTTGACTACACAGTCTTTGTAAAACCATAAACACCAACAGGGGCGCGGATAGCGCCCCTGCTCTTTTCCCCATGCCGCCCCTCACCTTCATTTTCTTCACCGTCCTCATAGACATGCTCGGCTACGGCATGATTTTGCCCCTGCTGCCCTTTTACGTGCAAGAACAACAAGGCGGGGCGGCAATAGTCGGCGGGTTAAGCGCCTTTTACGCCGCCCTGCAACTCCTCAGCGGACCTACCCTGGGGGCACTCTCCGACCGCTACGGGCGAAAACCCGTTTTGTTGCTGTGCCTGCTCGGCACAGGCGTTGCCTACACGCTATTCGGGCTCGCAAACTCCCTTCCCTGGCTCTTCCTCGCCACCCTGTTGGATGGCTTAACCGGCAACAACCTCAGCACCGCTTACGCCTATGTCGCAGACATCACCACCCCGCAAGAGCGTTCACGCGGCATGGGGATTGTGGGCGCGGGTTTTGGGGTGGGATTGATGGTGGGTCCTGCCTTAGGCGGGGTTCTCACCCCTTACGGGTTACACGCCCCGGCATTCGCCGCCGCCGCCCTCGCCTTGCTCAACACCCTGTACGGATTCTTCTTCCTGCCGGAATCACTGCCGCCGGAACGCCGCACCCAACACCGCGCCTCTTACAGCGGCTTGGGGCAACTTGGTCAACTGCTGCGCCTGCCCGCCCTGCGCCACGACCTGCTGATAATCTTCCTGCTCAACCTGGCATTCTCCGGCTTGCAAACGAACTTCCCCCTCTTTAGCGCCGCCCGCTTTGGCTGGGATGCCCGCGCCAACGGGCTTTTCTTTGGCTTTTTGGGGGTCATTGGCGTGCTTACCCAGGGAGTTTTGTACCTGCGCCTGCAACCCCGCTTTGGCGAGAAAAAACTACTCTCCTTTGGCTTGCTCTTTCTCAGCCTGGGGCTGATGGGCATGAGCCTTGCCCCCCAGGGCTGGATGCTCCTGCCGGTTGTGGGGATGGCTGTCTTTGCCAGCAGTCTGGCAACCCCGTCCATCTCCGGCTTGGTTTCTCTTCATGCCCCACAAAATGCCCAAGGAGCGCTGATGGGCGGTCAACAGATTTTGTTTAGCCTGGCGGCAATTTTCGGTCCCCTGCTTGCTGGGTTAAGTTTTGAGCATCTCTCTCCGGTTGCGCCGTATGCGCTGGGGAGCCTGCTCACCTTGCTGGCATGGGGCGCGGCAAAACGGGGCAGCCAGGGCTAAACGAGGCAGGTAAATTCCTGGGCAGCGCGCTCCACCCCGTCTTCTCCTGCCAAAACCAGGGCGAGTTGGGCAGCTTTTTGCCGGGCGACTGTGTTTTGTTGCAGCCAGTCAAAACGCTCCGCCAGGGCAGGGGCACTGAGGCGGCGTTGCGGCAAAGGCGAGGGAGAAACCCCCAGCCGCAAGAGTTGTTCCGCCCAAAAAAACTGGTCCATTGCCAGGGGGCAGAGAAGAGCCGGAACCCCGGCATTTAACCCGGCGGCGGTTGTCCCCGCCCCGCCATGATGCACAACCCCCGCCATCTGTGGAAAAAGCCAGCCATGCGGAACCGCCTCCCGCAGCGGATATACGCCTTCCACCCGCCCTGGCAGGTCGGCGCCGGGGGGCAGGGCAAAGACGAGCCGGGAGGCGGTCTTTTGGGCGGCTTGCAGGGTCTGTTGCACGGTTTCTACGGGAAGCCGTACCCCTGGCGAGCCAAAGCCAACGTATAGGGGCGGTTTGCCCTTCCGCAAAAAGGATTGCAGAGAGGCGGGGGGTGTAAAGGGCAGAGAAAACTTCCAGTAACCGGTGAACAGGGCACGGGTTGGATAATCTGCCGGGGGTGGAAAAATGCCAGGGCTAATGCCGTAGAGAATCTTTTGCAGGGCGGCATGAAAGTCAAAATCGACCAGGGCGGGCAAGCCCGCGCCGCGCCGCCATTGATTGAGTACCCCCCGCCAGGGAAGCCAGGTTGCCAGCGCCGAAAGGCGGTAAGTGAGCGGGTTGAGCACCCCAAAATTGCCGCCCACCGGCAAAAGCGGGGAGGCAAAGGCGCGGGTTGGGCTTGCTGGTTGCAAAAACGCGCCCCAAAGCGGCAGGCGATGGGCTTGCGCCAGGTGCGCCGCCCACAGGGTGGGCAAGCCAATCACCAGAGCGGAGGCTTCGCGGCAGAGGGGCGCAGCGGTTTGGAGCATTTGCAGGTAGTGCGGGCGGGCTTGCTGCACAAATCGCAACGAGGCAAGCAGGCTGCGCCAGGGGTTGCCATCCAACGTGAGGGCGGATTGCCCGCCGGGGCTTTGCAAAAGGGCAGAGGGGTTGCCCTGAAAGGCAGAGAAGGGAATCCCCGCCTGTGCCGCGATTGCCCCAAAAGCGGGCGGAGCGCCCACCCGGACGGGGATTCCGCGCCGCTGTAAGCCGCCCGCCAGGGCGAGGATGGGAAGCACATCTCCCCTTGTTCCGGCGGTGAGAAAGAGAACGGGGCGCATCAGGCGGTTTTTTCCCAAACTAGCCAGCGATAGGTGAGACAACCGGCGTGCAGGGCTTGTTGCAGCGCCATACTACCGAGCATGGACGGCACAAGCGGGTGAACCCGCCAAAGGGGGCGAAACAGAAACAGGAGAAGGCGGGCAAACGGCTCTGGCAGGGCGCGCAGGCGCAGGTGAGGGGTTTGGTCGCTTTCTTGCAGGAGGGCAAAGCCAAATTCCCCTGCCATCTCCGCCGCTGTGGAAGGGACAAGCAGGTTGGGGGCGTGCCAGCCTGCCCGGTAGACCGCCAACCAGGGGCTGGAGGCGCCTGGGGTCAGGAAGTCATCCAACACTGCCAACCTGCCGCCGGGGCGCAGGACGCGGGCGGCTTGGGCAAAGTATTGGCGCGGGTTGGGGGCATGGATGAAGGCTTCGATGGAGTAGGCGAGGTCGAAGTAGCCGGGGGCAAGCGGCAGGTGAGCAAAGTCGGCTTCCACAAAGTCGGCTTGCAGGGCGGGGAATTTTTGGGCGTTCTGGCGGGCAAGCCGGGCTTGCAAACCGCTGAGAGTGACCCCCACCCCCGCCGAGGATGGACTTTGGGAAAGGAGGGAAAAGAGGCTCGCCCCCACGCCGCAGCCTACATCCAGCACGCGGTTGGCGTTTAGGGCAAGAGCCTGGGCAAGCGCCAGGCGGTTGGAGACCTCCAGCGCGGCGGGCAGGTTGTTTACGCCTTCCACCCACAGGGCACGGTGAATGGTCTGCACCTGGGAGGAAGAGCCGAACTTTAAGAAAAGGCGGGTATTACGCTCGTAATAATTGCGAACATCCGGGGTTGTGATGGGCATAAGCGGATTATACTAAAGCCAACCCAACCCCCCACCCCACCCCGAGGCAGTATGATGAAAAAAGCGCTCTTCACCCTCAGCCTGTTCCTGCTTTCGGCTTGTGCCCTGCCTGCGCTGCCCCTTTCTACGCCGGGTGCGCCCGCCGCCAACCCGGCAGAGCCCTCGCCCGCCAGCCCCACGCCCCTTCCGCCTACCGCCACCCTCACGCCCACTTTCACCCCCCCCCCCACCGCCAGCCCCAGCATCACCCCCAGCCGCACGCCCACACCCAAACCCATTGCCGGGTTTGCCACGCCGGTCTTCGACCGGGGTTATCCCCTCCTCGGCGCTGCCAACGCCGCCGAGTTGCAGCCCATTTTTGCCAGCTTGCAAACCAACATCCGCCACACTGCCGCCAGCCGGGATGGCAGCAAACTCTTCCTCAGCGCCAGTGACGGCATGTACGTCATCAACCGCGCCGGGGAAATCATCGCTCACTACCCAAAAATCTCCACTTTTCAACTGCCCTGCCAAACCTGCTTCTCCGTCAATGCGGATGGCAGCCGCTTCGCCCTCATCAGCCGTCAGGCGGGACGATGGCAAGCCCAGGTGTACGAAACCCAGGGAGAGTCCGCCGCCCTGATTCTGCAAATTCCGCTGGAGGCGGAGTTCAACTCCAACGCCATTCAACAGCAAATTGCCCTCTCCCCCGGCGGAGAATTTTTGGCATACAGCGGCGCTCAAACCAAAGTGCAAATCTTCAGCCTTAAAACCGGCTTGCAACTGTACCAGGCAAAAGACGACCTGACCGAAATCGCCTTCACCGCCGACAGCCGTTACTTCACCGCCCGGCGCGGGCGCGAGCTGCTCCTGTTTGCGCCAGATGCCTGGCAAAACCCCCGCAGCATCATCCTGCCCAGCCCCAACACATCCTACACCTTCTCGCAAGATGGTTTATGGGTTTCCGCCCTCCACAACGGGCGGGTAAGAGTGTACAACCTGGGAGATTTAAAGCTCGCCCGCGAACTCAACGCCCCCGCTCTGCAAAACGTCCAAACCGAATGGGAATTTTCGTACCCCAACGCCAACACCCTGCGCGGGTTTGGCTTGCTTCTGGAAGAACCCCGCCTGCTGCTGACCCTGGAATGGAACCTGGAAACCGGAGCCTTAACCCGCACCGAAGAGCAGGAAACCACCGCCCTCAGCCTGCTCGCCGCCAACTGGGGCGGGTTCGCCCCCGCACCCCTCGCCGCACCCCTGCGCCTGGGGGAATACCAGGAACTGCGCTTCGTGAGCGATGGCTTGCTGCTCGTCAATACCGCCCACAACGTCTGCTGGCTGCGGCTCTTCACCGGCGAAGCCCTTTGCCAGACGGACGAAGCCAATCGCCTGCTGGCGGCAGACGCGCAAGCCTTTCGGGAAGTGCGGTTGGAATACCGCACCGAGTTGCAAAAACAAAACGGAGAAACCGTGTTGGATGTGGGTGCCTATCAAATTCTGCGGGTCAACCGCAGCGGAGATTGGGCACTGGTCGATATTCGCGGCTTGGGAACCGACCTCTACACCCCTGGCAAAACTCTGCCTCAAGAATCCGTAGGCGGGGCATACCGCGCCTTTGCCGAATCGGGTACGGTGATGACTCTTTTGACCCAACAGCAGAGCAAAAAATTTGTCATCACCCTGTTGGATAAAGAAAGCGGCAAAACCATCGCCCT
>DYNS01000044.1 GCA_020720965.1 Anaerolinea sp.
TGAGGAAGGGGTTTTCTTCAAAGACTTCCAGAATCAGTTCACATTCGGGCAGGCGAGGCTGTAAGAGGCGGGCTAAGGTCGTTTTTCCAACCCCTATCACTCCTTCAATGGCGAGGTACATGCGGCGGTCTCCCAAAAAAATGATGGCTAAGGATACCATAGCCGCAAAAGTTCTGCGCGTATAATTGCCCCATGTCATTTTACGAATTCTTGGTCTATGCCCGCCGCCGCTTTTGGGGCAGGCTGGCGTATGCGGCGCTGAAACTGCTGGGGGTGGAAATTCCGCTTTCTGTGCAGGTTGGCAACGATTTCCTTTTGCATCACGGCGGTATGGGGGTGGTAATTCACCCCAAAACGGTGATTGGCAATCGGGTGGGGATTTACCCCGGCGTTACCCTGGGGCGGGCAGATGTCTACCGCCCGGCGGCAGAGTCCGCTTTTGAGGGGATTGTGGTGGAAGACGATGTTATTTTAGGCGCGGGCGCAAAAGTCCTGGGTTCAAAAGGAATTTTGCGAATTGGGCGCGGCGCGGTGGTCGGCGCAAATGCCGTCCTCACCCATTCCATTGCCGCCGGAGAAATTTGGGCGGGCATCCCCGCCCGCAAGGTGGGAACGCGCGAGGAAAAAGCATGAAACCTCGCATTTGTATTACCCCTCAGGTGCATGGCGTGGGCGGAATGGTTTCGTTTCTCCACAAGTTTTCCACCGCTGTGGAGAAACGCGGCGTGGAAGTGACCGCCAATTTACAGGACGAATCCTTTCAAGCCGTTCTCATCATTGGCGGCTCGCGGGAACTTGCCCGGTTGGGGCAGCTCAGGCGCAAGGGCGTAAGGCTAGTGCAAAGGTTGGATGGAATCAACTGGATTCACCGCCGGCGCAACATGCCCCTGCGCCACAGCCTTCGCGCCGAATATGGCAACCTGCTCCTCAGCCTTTTGCGCCGCTTTTGGGCAGACCGGATTGTGTACCAGAGCGAATTTTCCCGCCGCTGGTGGAATGACTGGTTTGGCGGGCTTTCCACCCCCTCCTGGGTGATTCACAACGGGGTGGATTTGGATGCCTACGCCCCCACATCATCCCCCCTGCCGCAAGACTTCTTCCGTCTGCTGCTGGTGGAAGGCTCCTTGGGAGGCGGTTACGAGATGGGCTTGCAAAATGCCGTTCATCTGGCGGAGGTGGCTGCCCCGCTGCTCCCTCTGCCTCTGCGCCTGAGGGTGGTTGGCGAAGCGAATGCCGCCCTGAAGCGCGAATGGGATGCCCGCAGTCGGGTGGGGTTGGAATGGCAGGGAAAACTGCGCCGAGAGGAAATTCCGGCACAGATGAACCTGGCTCATGCCTTTTTCTCCGCCGACCTGCACCCGGCCTGCCCCAACGCCGTCATCGAGGCGCTGGCTTGCGGCTTACCGGTTGTGGCATACGATACCGGCTCTCTCGCGGAATTGGTGCCAGCCTCCGCCGGGCAGATTGCGCCCTACGGAGCCGATTCCTGGCGGTTGCAGCCTCCGCTTGCCGCGCCGTTGGCGCAGGGTTTGGCGCAGGTTTTGCAGCGCCAAAGCGACTTCCGCGCCGGGGCAAGGGCGCACGCGCAAAGCGCCCTGGGCTTGGAGACAATGACCGACCGTTACCTGGATGTTCTGCTCGGTTAGCGGTCTTCTTCGATGGCATCCTTTAGTTGGCGAGCCAGTTTACCAAAAGCCGGGGTATAGCGCATTTCGTCTTCTCGCGGGCGGGGCAATGGAATAGGTAAATCCAGCCGCATTCGCCCTGGGCGGGCAGAAAAAACCAGCACCCGGTCTGCCAAAAAGAGCGCCTCGCTAATGGAATGAGTGACCATGAGAACGGTTTTTTGCCTTGCCTGCCAAATGCGGGAGAGTTCCGCCCACATTCGCTCGCGGGTGAGGGCATCCAGGGAGCCAAAAGGCTCATCCAACAGCAGAATATCGGGGTCATGCACCAACGCCCTCGCCAGGGCAACCCGCTGTGCCATTCCACCGGAAAGGTCACGGGGCAGGCTGTTTTCAAAACTTTCCAACCCCACCAGCAGAACCAGTTCGGCGGCTTTTTGGCGGGCGAGGTCGCGGGGCATTCCTTCCAATTCCAGGGGCAGGAGAATGTTCTCCAGCACGGTGCGCCAGGGCATGAGGTTGGATTGCTGAAAGACAAACCCAATGCGCGGGTTGGTTGGGGAGAGGAAGTTCACCTGCCCGGCGTTGGGAGGCAAAAGCCCTGCCAGCGCCCGCAGCAGGGTGCTTTTGCCGCTGCCGGAAGGTCCCAGCACGCAAACAAACTGCCGGGTAGGGATTTCAAAACTGACGGGTCCCAGCGCGTGCAGACCGGCGTTGGCATCCGGGTAGGTGATGCTCAGGTTTTGCACCCGCAGGGCAAGGGGGGGCAGGAGGGTGCTCATTCTTCGGGCAGGTAGTCGTTGCTAAAGGCGAGGGAAAGGTCGAGGGCTTCGGTGTAAATTTTCATTTCCAGCAGAATTTTTTGCATATTCTCCCAAGCGGCAGGGTCGCTGTAGCCCAGGCGGGGGGCGCGCCACATTTCTACGGAGGTGCCCAAAATTTGTTTTTGCACAATGGGGTCGGCTTCTTTCAGGTTTTCCACATAGTTTTTGCTGGCTTCAAAGCCCAAGCTTGTGTCGTTAATCGTATCCCTTAGCCCGCGCAAAAACGCGCCCACAAAAGCCCGCACCAGGGCGGGGTTATTTTGCAGGGTGCTTTCGTTGGTAATGATGCCGTTGGATGCCAGGTTTACATAATCCGCCACCCGAATTTCGCGCACCAGGTAGCCTTTCGATTCCAGCAACACCGGCTCGTTGGCGGCGTAGCCCACAATCACATCCTGCTGACCGGCGGCAAAGGCTTCCACCTGGCTAAAACCGATGGAATCTAACTGCACATCGCTCTCTTGCAGCCCGGCGGCAAAAAGCAGGGCGCGCAGCCCCACATAATTTGCCCCAAACAGCCCCGGCAGACCAATTTTTTTGCCGCGCAGGTCTTGCGGGGCGATGATGTTCCTCTCTGCCCGCGAAACGATGCTGATGGGGAATTTTTGATACCAGGCGGCAACGTAGACCACCGGCAACCCCTGGGCACGCGCCATCAACGCCTGTTCGCCAGAGACAAGGGCAAAGGGAGTCTGGTTCGCGCCTACCAGAGTAACCCCATCGGTTTCAAAAGAATAGTCGAAACTCAGGTCGATTCCGGCTTCTTCAAAATAACCGCGTTCCAGGGCGACATAAAAGGGCGCGAACTGCACGTTGGGGATGTAGCCCATCGGCAGGGTTATCTTCGTCAGAGGCGCTTCCGTCTCGGCGGTGGGCGTGCTTCCGTTACCGGAGCAGGATGCCGCTCCCAGGCTGAAGAGCAGCAGGGCGAGGGCAATGAGTTTTTTATGGAACATGATTTTTCCTTTCTTCAGGCTTTTTCCTGCCAGGCGAGCAGGGTTTTTTCCAGCAGGTGTACCGCGCCATAGAGCAGCAGCGCCATCCCCGCCAGGGTGAAGGTGGCAACGAAGACCAGAGCCGTGTCGAACTGTCCGCGCCCCAGGTTGATGAGGAAACCCAAGCCGCCATTTGCGCCGACCAGTTCCCCTACCACCGCGCCGATGACAGAGAGAGTCGCGCCCATTTTTAGCCCGCTCAGGAAAACTGGCAAGGCGGCTGGGATTTCCAGATGCCATAAAATTTGCCAGGGCGAGGCGCGTAAAGAGCGCATCAATTCCGTCAGCGGGCGGGGGACGGCTCTTAAGCCCGTCATCGTGTTCACCAGCACGGGGAAGAAGACAATAAGCCCGCCAACGAGAATTTTGGAGAAAATGCCCGCTCCAAACCAGATGACTAGCAAAGGCGCAAGCGCGACAATGGGAATTGCCTGGCTGGCAGCCAAAGCGGGGGCGAGGAATTCTTCCAGCGCCTTATGTTTGGCGGCAAGGTAGCCTAAAATCGTCCCGGCGCTCACCCCGCTGACCAGCCCTAAAAGTACCTCCCCCAGGGTGATGCCGGTATGCCGCGCCAGGCTCCCCTCCGCCAGAGCGCGTACAAAGCGAGCGCCCACCTGTGCCGGGCTGGGCAGGATGAAAGCCGGCAGCCCGCCCCATTGCGCCAGCGCTTGCCAGCCAAGCAGGAAAAGTAGAACGCCGAAGAAAGGCATAAGCACGGCTCGCGCCCGCAGACGCGGCGCAGAAAAAGGTATCCATTTTTGGGTGATGTCCATCTCCTCGCCTGACTGGGCAATAAAAATGCCCCGATAAAATTCGGGGCAGGCGAAGAAAGATGCCAGACCAAAACAGACCCCGAAAACGCAAAAGGTTTTCGGGGTCAATGGAGATGACAAAATAAGACCTTTCAACAGGTCTTTTTTCCTTCTCTTATCCGGACTGTACCGTCGGCTGCGGAATTGCGCCGCATCCTGCGCTATGCGCTCGTGGGCTTTACCACCGATCGGGAATTCGCGGGCGAATTTTTTGCCGCGTCACCCTGCCCCGAAGGTATGTATGAAATTGGATGGATTATACCGATTTTGAAATTAAAAAAACAGGGCGCAGGGGTTGCCTGCGCCCTGTTTTGGGTTTCCTTAGGCTTTTACAATACATTCCACCGGGCAAACGGCGGCGCATTGGGGCGCGTCAAAGTGACCAACGCACTCTACGCAGGTGTCGGGGTCGATGACGTAAATATCGCCCTCGCTGATGGAATTGGTGGGGCATTCGGGCAGGCACGCGCCACACGCAATGCAGTCGTCCTGAATTTTCATTGCCATAGGGTATTCTCCTTGTGAGTTGGGTAGGATAAATTCAGGCTTGCTTATACTTTTGCGGCAAAAAAAAGTCAATGGACAAACTACTCAGAATCGGGTTTCATTTGTCATCTTTTTGCCGCGCTTGACGACCCGTCACCCCCGGAATAGAATGAGGTAGTCTTTTAGTCGTTAGTCTTATAGTCGTTGGCCTGGTAGTCGGTATCTGAATAGTGATTCTCTAATCTGTAATACCAAATACTCAGCGCCGAAGGCAGAAAGTGAGAGAAAAAAATGGATGGCAAGTCTTATTCAAAAGATGATGATTTTGGCTCTTTCCTTTTTAGTGTGCAAAATGCTTCCAGTCAACCCACGCGGGGCTCCGAAACCTCCATGCGAATTATTCACATCCTATGGCGGCATAAGGAAGGCGCTCGCGTTTCGGAGATGATGGAAAAGACCAAAAGCCCTCTCTCCGATTTTTACGAAGGGATTATGTATTTGCGGGATGCCGGGCTGATTGATATGGATGATGACGATGAAGGTAGTACCATGCGCCTGAGCGAAGAGGGCTATCACTGGGCGCAGACTATCAGCGCGGAATGGAAAGATGATGACCAGGAGGATGACCTATGAACTGGATGCACTGGGCTGCTGCGGCTTTATTCGGCGCTCTTGTGGGCGGCGGCGAAATTATTTCTCAGTTCAAAGACGAACCGGACGATGCCCTCTTTAACATCCCCGCCGGGTTCTACATGCTGATTAACGCCATTGCCTCGGTCTTTGCTCTGTTTGTCTTTCAATTATTCGGCTGGACGATGGGCGTTGCCGACCCGAACCTGACCGGTTGGGCGCAGGCTTTGGCGGCAGGCTTTGGTGCCATGGCGCTGCTCCGCGCCTCCATCTTCAACGTGCGGGATGGAGAACGAGTCATCTCGGTTGGTCCCAGCCGCCTGTTGGAGATTATTCTGGCAGCGGTGAAGGATTCGGTGGACCGCAAACGAGCTGAACAGCGCGGGGTTGCTGTGAGCCAGATTATGAGCGAAGTCTCTTTTGAGAGAGCCTGGCAAGCCCTGCCCGCTTATTGCTTTGGCTTACTGCAAAATCTGCCCCAGGAAGAACAGGATAAATTCGGCAAGAAAATTGCCTTGCTCGCCTCCGCCGCCATGACCCCGCGTGTAAAGTCGCTGTTGCTGGGGCTGACGCTGATGAACCTGGTGGGCGAGAAGGTCTTGCAGACTGCCGTAAAAAACCTGGGGTCGGATATTCAGGCGGCTCCCCCCGCGTCGGAGGGAATAGTCGGCTAGGAAACGGCTAACTGAAGAGGACGTTCACATCCTCCCTGGTGAGGGATTTGAAGAATCCGCCCTCGGCAGAGATGAGTTGTTCCACCAGTTCCCTTTTGCGCTCCTGCAGCTGCAAAATTTTCTCTTCCACCGTATCGCGGGCGATGATTTTGTACACAAAGACGGGCTTATCCTGCCCAATGCGGTGCGCCCGGTCGGTTGCTTGCATTTCCACTGCCGGGTTCCACCAGGGGTCAAGGTGAATCACATAGTCGGCGGCGGTGAGGTTTAGCCCCACCCCGCCGGCCTTTAGGCTGATGAGGAAGAAGGGGATGGAAGCGTTTTCCTGAAATTCGTCCACCACTGCCTGCCGGTCGCGGGTCTGACCGTCCAAATAGGCGTAGGGTATGTGCCGGTATTCCATCTCCCCCCTTAGCAGGTGCAGGGTTTGCACAAATTGGGAGAAGATGAGGGCTTTATGATTCTCCTGCCGGAGAGTTTCCAATGTTTCCAGCAGGACTTCAAATTTGGCGGCTTCGCCCCGGTAGGTGGGTTCCACCAAACGGGGGTGAATACAAATCTGACGCAGGCGCAGCAGACCCTCCAGCACTTTCATGCGGGCGTTGTTTAGCCCCTCGTCCTCCAAAATTCCGGCGAGGAGGTTGCGGTAATATTCCCGGGTGTGATTGTATAGTTTGCGCTGCGCCGGTTCCAGGTCGGTGTAGATGATTTTTTCGGTGCGGGGGGGCAGTTCTGGGGCGACTTGTTCTTTGGTGCGGCGCAGGATGAAGGGGTAAATCATCCGCTTTAGCAGGCTGGCGTTGGCGTTTTCTTGTTCGCGGTTTTCTATGGGGCTGGCAAATTCGGTCTTAAAGTATTCCAAGTTGCCCAGCAAGCCGGGGTTGGTAAAAGCGAATTGAGACCAGAGTTCAAAGGTGTTGTTTTCCACCGGCGTACCGGTGATGGCGATGCGATGCCCGGCATTGAGGAGGCGGCTGGCTTTGCTGCTTTGTGCCAGGGGGTTTTTAATGGCTTGCGATTCGTCCAGGATGACGTATTGAAAACGGTATTGGCGCAGGAATTCGATGTCGCGCAGCATGGTTCCGTAGGTCGTCAGGATGATGTCGTATTCGTTGAAGAGGGTTACTTCTTTTTTGCGGGTGTTGCCCACAAATTCCAAAATGCGTAGTTGAGGCGTAAACTTCGCGGTTTCGCGCTGCCAGTTTGCCAGCAGGCTCTTTGGCACAATCAGCAGGCAAGCCGCTCCGCCGGGTTCCTGTTCTTTGATGGATTGCAAAAACGCCAAAACCTGAATGGTTTTGCCCAGCCCCATATCATCTGCCAAAATGCCGCCGAAGTTGTAGCGGCGCAGGAAGTGCAGCCAGTCCAGCCCGGCGTGTTGGTAGGGGCGCAGTTCTCCGGTGAAGCCGGAGGGCAGGGGTTGGGGCGCAATTTGTTCAAATTGCTTAAGGCGCTCTCGCTTTTGGGTAAATTCCGGGCTTAGGCTGGTTTCTGTGGCTTCTGCCAGCATTTCATCCAGCAGGGGGATTTGTTGGTCGGTCAGGCGCAAGCCTGCTTCGGTTTCTTCCGCCATGTGGAAGAGGTGTTTGTATTTTTCCTGCCACTCTGGCGGAATTTGCCCTACCGAGCCATCTGCCAGTTTGATGTATTTCTCGCCGCGTTTTAGGGCTTGTTTCAGTTCTTGCAGGCGCACTTGCTGGTCGCCGTATTGCACAATGGCTTGCACGTCAAACCAGTCTATGCCGCTGGAGATGTTGAGTTGAATGGTGGGGACGTGCCGGTTCACTTTGCCCAGGTCTTTTTCGCCGTAAATTTCAAACCCGGCTTGGGTAAGGGCGGGGATGCAGCGCATGAGGAAGTCGTAGGGGTGGGTGCGGGCGCGAATTTCAAACATGCCCGGTTCGCCTGCTCCGGCGCGTTTTAATCCGTATTGCGAATCGGTCAGCAGGTTGTAAAAATGCAGTTCCCGCTCGGTTTGGCGGTTGACCTTAATCATGCTCCAGCTGTTGGGGATGTCGAAGGTGATGCTTTCTGAGGGTTTGGGGTGGGCAGGGATTTCCTGGTCGGCGTAGCCAAAGCGCAGGGCGGCTTTAAGGGGTTCGTCTCCGCTGCGGGTGAGGTAAAGGCGTGGAACGGGGGCTTCGTTGATTTCCTGCCAGGTAATTACATCCCCCACCACCGGCATCCGCTCTGTGATGGCGGAGAAGTATTTTTCCCGAAAGGCGGATTCTTGCCCCTGCGGGATGGTGATGGGCAGGAAGGGCAGCATTTGCAACGCGCCGGGGTTGGCAAGCGGGGCAAGAATATTGTCTGCCAGAACCCAGGAATTATCGCTGTTGACGATGATGCGGAGGCTGCCTTTGGTGAGGGTATAAATCTTGCCGTTGATGGTTGTGCCCATTTGCAGGGTGTAGGTTTTGCCGTCAGACCCCAGAGCTGTTTCCAGGGTTGCCGGTTGCTCGGCAATTTGCAGGCGGGCGCTTAGTTTGCGCTCGTGGAAGAGGTACAGAGGAATGCCGAAGGTTTGTATCAGGGGCAGGTACTTCAGCGAGTCTGTCCCTGTGTTGTAGCCGTAATGAAACCCGTAGGGCGAGAGCCCGCTCGCAATGAGGTTATACAGTTGCAGGGCTTTTTCCGAGAGGTTTAGAGCCGTTTCGACTTCCATCCTTTTATCGAGAATCTCTGCCTTCCCGTACCAGCGTTCATTCGCATCCAAGCCCTCCGGAGCGAGGGAGGCATCCACCCGCAGGGGAACCAGGGAGCCGGTATATTCGTTTTCGTTTTGCTTGCTCAGGTACAAACCCAGGGCTGCCAGCCAGAAGGTCTTCTTTTTATGCTGAGAGGCTGCCAGCCGGGGCGTATTCTCCAGCGCCTGCAAAAGCCGATATTCCCAGTGCCCCCCTGCGACGCGGTCAATATACTCGTTCACCTTAATAGCCGCCGCCACCATGTGCTTGCACATGCGGCTGCGGGCCGCCTGAGGGCAATTGCAAGAAACACGCAGTTTGGTGCGGTTCTCGGCACTGATGACTACGGTGTAGTCGGCATCTTGTCCGCGCACCCGGCAGGTTGTGCTTTCGCCGTCAAACTCCAAAATCTCTGCCCGCCCTTCGCGGTAGTAGGCTTTTCCGCGCTGACTGCTGTTCCAATCTGATGGTCTAAAAATGCCCGATTCAAGGTTTTGTTTGGTTATGAGTGCCATGTTCTTCTCCGGTTAAAAATAACAAACGCAGTATCTTCAATTCATCATAAGAAACCCGCCCACCCAACTGCTCAAAAACCGGTTTCAAATAATCGGTTCCGGCGGAGGCGAAAGCCTGCAACGCGGCAGTTTGCTCTGAGGCAGACAGGGAAGAAAGCCTTTGCAGGCTCTTACCGTTTTGCAGGCGGTTTCCGGCGGCGGCAAAACGCCCCAGATTATCGAGAATGGTTGCCACTGAAACCGAATAACGCTTCGCCAGGGATTCCACCGCTTCCCCGGCGTTAAACGCCTCCCCCACTGCCACATAACGCCGGTTCTGGTCGCTTTTCTCTCTGGGAGATTCTTTGGCAACCTCGGCAATGCCCTTCTTCTGGCAATACTCGCGCACCACAGCCACAAACGAATCGCCAAATTGCCTTGCCTTCACCTGCCCCACACCAGAAATGCTCATCAGACTGGCGAGGGATTGGGGATAGTAGGCTGCCATCTCCACCAGGGTTTTATCCGAAAAGATGACGTAAGGCGGTACGTTGTCCTGGTCTGCCAGTTCTTTGCGCTTTTGGCGCAGAAGGGCAAACAGGGCGTGGTTGTAATCCAAATCGGTTTTGCGGGCTTTTTCGTTGCGGGGGCGTTCCTGGGGTTCCTGTAAATGCCCAAAAATGGGAGCGCGTTTCCGCAGGGCATCCAGGGCTTTTTCGGTCAGGCGCAGGGAATAAAATTCGGCATCCTGCTGAAGGTAACCCATCTGAAGCAGTTGCCTGCCCAGGTGCATCCACTGCTTCTCGGTCAGTTCCATGCCAATGCCGTAGGTGGAGAGTTTGTCGTGTTCCCACTTCAGCACTTTTTCAGATTTGGAGCCTCGCAGCACCTCCGTCACATGCCCCGCGCCAAAACGCTCGCCGGTGCGCTTTACGCAGGAGAGAAATTTTTGGGCGGGGATGGTCACGTTTTCCAGCGCGGGCGGCGGGGAGGTGCAGTTGTCGCAGTTTTGGCATTTGGCTTGGGGGTAGTTTTCGCCAAAGTAGGCGAGCAGGGGCTTGCGGCGGCAGTTATGCTCGTCTTCCGCGTAGCGCACGAGGGAGTCGACGTGCTGGTTGGCGATTCGCTTTTCGTCACCCTGTTTTTGCTCAATAAAATACTTCAATTTTGCCACATCGCCGTAACTGTAAAGCAGCAGGCAATGAGCGGGCAGACCGTCCCGCCCGGCGCGCCCAATTTCCTGGTAGTAGCCTTCTATGCTTTTGGGCAGGTCGTAATGCAGTACAAAGCGCACGTTGGGCTTGTTGATGCCCATGCCGAAGGCGATGGTCGCCACGATGATTTGGACATCGTCCCGAATGAAGGCTTCCTGGTTGCGGCGGCGGTCTTCGTCTGTTAGCCCGGCGTGGTAAGGGCGCACCGAAAATCCCTTGCGTGCCAGGTCGGCGGCTAATTCGTCCACCTGACGGCGGGAGAAGCAGTAAATGATGCCGGATTGGTCTTTGAATCGTTCTGCAAAGCGGATGGTTTGGGCGAGGGGGTTGGTTTTGGGGGCGACTTCGATGTAGAGATTTTCGCGGTTAAAACTGGCGACAAATTCGTTGTTGTGGCTGAAGCCCAGGTTGCGGGAAATGTCCTGGCGCACCCTGGGGGTGGCGGTGGCGGTGAGGGCGAGGCAGACGGCTTGGGGATAGCGCCGCCGAATTTCCACCAGTTGGCGGTATTCGGGTCGAAAATCATGCCCCCATTCCGAGATGCAGTGGGCTTCGTCTATGGTCAGCATATCCACCCGGAGCGAATCCAGCAGGTTGAGGATGCGCCCGGTGAAGAGGCTTTCGGGGGCGAGGTAGAGTAGTTTCACCTCGCCGCGCCGCACGGCTTCCATGTTTTCGGCGTAGGCTTCGGCGGAGAGGCTGCTGTTGAGGTACACTGCTGCAACCCCGTAGGCGCGGAGTTGTTCCACCTGGTCTTTCATCAGCGCGATGAGGGGGGAGATGACGAGGGTTAAGCCCGGTTGTAACAGGGCAGGGATTTGGTAGCAGAGTGATTTTCCGCCCCCGGTGGGCATAATTGCCAGGCTGTCGCGCCGCTCCAGCACGTTTTCTATCACTTCGCGCTGGAGCGGGCGGAACGAGTCGTAGCCAAAAACTTCTTTCAGGATACTTTGCGGCGTAGGCATAACCGCGAAATTATACTTTAGGCTTTGCCCAATACCATTGCCAACAGCGCCATGCGGACGTATAAGCCGTATTCCATTTGGCGGAAGTAGGCGGCGCGGGGGTCTTCGTCAAATTCCGGGCTAATTTCGCCCACGCGGGGCAGGGGGTGCATCACAATCATTTCTTGTTTGGCGGCTTGCATCACCTGCGGGTCTATGACGTATGCGCCTTTTACTTTTTCGTAGTCTTTCTGGTTTTCAAAGCGCTCTTGTTGAACCCTGGTTACGTACAGCACGTCGGTTTGGGGCAGAACTTCTTGCAGGGTGGAAAATTCTGCCTGGGGAATGCCCTTGGCGGCGACTTCTTCCATCACTTCCTGGGGCATTCTTAAAATCTCTGGCGAGACGTAATTGATTTTGACGTTGTAGAGCGAAAGCAGGCGTGCCAGCGAGTGAACTGTGCGCCCGTATTTCAGGTCGCCGAGCATGGTGACGGTCATCCCGTCAATTTCGCCTACGCCCAATTCTTCAAAAATGGTGAAGGCATCCAGCAATGCCTGGGTGGGGTGTTCGCCAACCCCGTCCCCGGCGTTGATGACCGGTTTTTTGGCGGCTTTGGCGGCGATGGCGGCGGAGCCTGTTTCCGGGTGGCGCAGGACGATGACATCGGCGTAACATTCCAGGGTGCGGATGGTGTCTGGCAGCGATTCACCTTTGGAGACGGATGAGTATTTCACCTCGTTAATCGGAATGACGGAGCCGCCCAAACGTTCCATGGCGGCGGTGAAACTGGAGGAGGTGCGGGTGGATGGCTCGTAAAACAAATTTGCGAGGATTTTGCCTTTGAGCAGGTCAAAAGTCCCCACTCTTTCCACCATGCCGCGCATTTCGTGGGCAACGCCAAAGACGTATTCCAGGTCTTCGCGGGCAAATTGTTTAACCGAGAGGATGTCTTTGCCGTACCAGGGGGCGTTTTTGTCTTCGCCAAAGGGCAGGTGAAGGGATTTGGATTGAGTTGGCATGTATGGCTCCTTGAATGAGATGTTT
>DYNS01000347.1 GCA_020720965.1 Anaerolinea sp.
GCTGGCGAGGTTGACGGAGGCGACTTGCACGCCATCCAGCTTCTTCAGGTTGCGCTCCACCGTTGCCACGCAGTTGGCGCAGGTCATACCGGTAATGGGGAGGGTAAGGGATTTATTCATCGAATACGCAAAAGAGTTTCCTCCCCAACCGGGGGAGGAAAAACCGGTTACAGGGCAAGCCCGGCTGCCGGGTAGTTGATTTCCGCCAAAAGGGCAAGGATTTGCTCCTCGGAGGCGGGCGCGTCAAAGGTGATTTGAGCGGTGCGGGTGGCTGCATCCGCCTGAACAGACTGCACGCCGGGCAGTTCTGCCACCTCGGTCTGAATGGTCTTAACGCAGTGACCGCAGGAAATATTGGGAATGGCATATTTAACGGTGAACATTTAAGGCTCCTTTTTTATACTCTGGTGGACATTTCAAAGACTTCGCTAATTTCTTTCAACACCCGCTCGCGCTCACGGGGGTCATCTCCCTGAACGGCGGTGATGACGCAAGAGTTGAGGTGGTCTTCCAAAATTTGCCCGCTGACCTTGTTCAAAGCCGCCTGCACCGCCTGAATTTGGCGGATAACGTCTATGCAGTAAGCGTCTTCTTCCACCATGCGAATAATGCCGCGCAGGTGTCCTTCGATGGTCTTGAGGCGATTGAGAGAGGCAGGGCTTGTCATGGGCGTTTTTCCTTTTACCCCCCCCCGGGGGGGGAGGGGTAAGAAAGATTGTAATGTCTGAGTGGGGGAAACGTCAAGAGAGTGAGAAAAATGGGCGGCGGGGCTGGCTCGCCAAACATGCTATACTTTGCCAAAAGGAGTCGCAATGCAACCAGAAGATACCCTCCAACTTGCGCTTTCTCTCATTCAGCGCGGCGAAAAAGCCGAAGGGCGTGCTTTGCTGCGCCAGGTCGCCGAGGCGGAACCCTACAACCCGGATGTGTGGTTTTTATATGCAAAGCATTGCGGCAAAAAAGAATATGCAATTTCGGCGTTGGAGCATGTTCTGGAATTGGACCCGATTCACCGCGAGGCAGCCGAAGCGCTGGAGACGCTGACAGCCCAAGCCGCCCTGCCGCATGTCCCCGCCTTTACGGAGGAAACCTTCTCTGCCGCGCTGCCCGCCCCTGCCTCCAAAGCCTCCCCGCAGACGAGGAAGAAAAAAGCCGCCGCGCCCCTCTCTAAAAAAATGTTGATAGGCTTGGGCGCGGGGGCTTTGTTTTCTCTTTTGGCGGTTGCCGGTTTCGCCGCCTTCGTCTTTTTAGGCGCGCCCCCTCAGCAGGAAACGCCGCCGCCGCCCACCCTTACGGTTACGCCGACCATCACGCCCTTCGTCATCGCCAGCCCCACTCCCACCCAAGACCCCTGCACCTGCCCGGCGGTAACTGCCTACCTTGCCGCGCTCACCCCCCGCCTGGCATTGGCGCAAGCGGATTCTCAAGCCCTGCTCGCCTCCGCCGAAAGCCTGACGGCAGAGCGGCAAGCCGAACTGCTCCAAAAAGCCGATAGTTTGTACCAGGAGCAGCGCGGCGAGAATATCCCCGCCTGTTTGGATGTCACCCAAAAGAGCGCAGTGCGCTTCTTTTGGAACTGGCAGCAGAGCGTTAACGCCCTGCCCCTGGGCGACAAGGCGGCTGTGCAGGCTTTTCTCGATTCGATGCAAGCCGATTATGCCCAAACCAAAGAGAATGCCCTAAAGTTGGGGGAATATCCGTCTTTGCAGGGCTGCAATTTGGTCTTGCCGCCCTAAATCACTTTTCCAGCAGGCGGGGATTCAAAATCCGCTCCAGGGCTGCGCCCAAAAGGGAAAAGGCAAGCCCGGTGAGCAAAAGCAGAAAGATGGGTTCCAAAACCCAATAACGGGAGCCGTACAAGGCTCCGTTTTTTAACCCCAGGTAGATGACTCTGCCCCAGGTGGGGTAATCGGATTTGATGTTGAACAGTCCCAGGGTGGCTTCCAAAAAGACAAAACCGGGAATGAGGGCGACCAACTGCGGCACGACCAAAGCCGCCATGCGCGGGATGAGGTAGTGGGTAATCATGCGGGCGCTACTTGCGCCGTAGGCGTAGGCTGCTTCGATGTAGGAGGCTTCTTTCACTTGCAGCAAAGCCGCCCTAAAATTTTTGGTGGGGCTACCAAAGACGTTGAGCAGGATAATGACCCCCAGAATGACCCAAAGGTCTATGCCAAGCAGGGAATATGCCAGCACGCCAATTGCCAAAACCGGCAGAATCATGTTCGCTTCGGTAAGGCGTTGAATGAGCGAATCGACCCAGCCGCCAAACCAGACTCCCATTGCCGCCAACAGCAGAGAGAGGAGGGTGGTAACAAGCGCCCCGGAAAGACCAAAAACCAGGGCAAAGGGCATTCCCCACAAAAGCGGAACCAGCAAATCGCGGCGAAGGTAGTCTGTACCTGCCAGCCCGTACACCTGCCCCAACAAAACCAACTCGGCAGAGATTTCGGATTCTTCTTCAAACAGCAGGGTGGTGAGAAGGAGGCGGTATTCCCCTTGCAGGGGGCGCGGCGAGTCGGATTGCGGGTCGGCGAAGAGGGTGTAAAACGCCGGGGTGGTTTGCACCTGCCCAAAGTTGAACCATGCCTGCCAAAGCGGATTTTCCGCCACCCAACGGCGCAGGGGAATGGCAGCTTCAAAGTCGTAGGGAACATCCCGCCCGGCTTTGAGGGCTTTCAGGTTCAGGTCGCGCCCATCCGGGGTGAGCCAACGTAAAGAAACAAAAGGCTGCTTTTCCACAAATTCCGCGTTGAGATACAAAAAAATCTCCTGCGGAAAATCGCCGTAGGGGTAAGAGAAGGTGTAAGTCAGCGTCACCTGCCGCCAGCCGTTCTCCAGGGTTTGTTCGGTGCGCTCCGGCTCAGAAAGGCGCAACACGGAAAGCAAAGGCGAAAGGCGAAAAGCATTCACCCAGGCGGGTGCAGCCAGGCGAGGCACATAAGCCCGCCCCACCAACCGCTCCGCACCCCACACCCTGCCGACCTGCTCGTAAGGGTAGGCAACCAGGGCATAAAAAGAGCCAAAAAGCAGGAGCAGGATGAGGGCAAAACTGAACACAGCAGAGGGATAACGCCACACCTGCCGAAGAAAACCCGCCAGCCCCCGGCGCAGACTCCGAACCAGGTCTTGCAACGCATCCCACAACCCGGAAAAGGGTTGAACTTCCACATCATCGTGCAGGCTGTTTT
>DYNS01000348.1 GCA_020720965.1 Anaerolinea sp.
GCCGCAACAGCGAAAAGAAAACATCTTTGCCGTGCAGGTGAAGCATGTTGCACCATAAACCATCTGTCGCTTCAAGCGCCTGCTGATCGTAGGGCAGCCCGAATGTTTTGTATTCATTCAATTCTAAAATTTCTGCCTGCGCATGTTGAATAGCGTAGAAAACTCCGTCAATGCCAGTCTCTCGTGCGGCTTCGATAAATTTTTTTGTGGTCTTGGCAATCGTGTCCAATCCTTTCATCACCGCTTCGGGGGCTTCTCGCAGGTGAGTCAGCAGGGTTTCGTTGCCTGCCAAATTTTTCGCCTGTGAGAGCGGGTTGAAAATGGTCTGGATGATGGGCGTCTCGGTGGGCAGGCTCTTCTTCAGCAGGCGCAGGCAATATAACTGACTTGCCAGGTGGGGGGAGGTTGGGTCGAGCGGCTTGAGTTTTTCCCAGTCTTCAGGCTTTTGAATCGCCCGCTTTGTGTAGCGCCGCGAGCCTTCTGCATCGCCCATCCATTGATCTTCCACGCCCCAATCTTTGACGGCAAAGGAAGATGCTGGGGTAACTTTGACAATGTCGAAGTCGTAGGTGCTTTGAAAATGCAAAGTGGATGCCGCGAGGGTCTCAGGGTTTTGGTCATCCACAGGGAAGTGCCGCCAAAGCGCGACGGGTGTGCGGTCTGGCATTTCACCGTTGAGGCAGGCTTGGATTCGTTCTCGGTGTGTGGTCATGGGATTTGTTTGATCTCGCAGAATACCGTGTCTCCGCGGCGGATTTGCAGGACGACGGGGGCGTCCTTGAAAGTCTTGATATCTTCGTTGGCGCGGGTGTTGACGAGGACAAAGTCTCCGCTTTGAATTTCTCCAAACTCGGCGCGGTAGTCGCGGATGATGACTTCTTCGCCCGCGTAATATTCGGCGATGTACGGCTCGCGCTTGACGAAAAGGTTTGCGCCTTCTGGCGCGTCGAGTCTTTCGACTGCTTCCTTGTAGCAGGTCAGCCAGTAATCTGTCTCGTAGCGGCGGAAGGGATTCCCTGCCAGCGAATTGTAATATGTGTATTCGTAGGGGTGCAACTGGATGAAGCCATAAATGCCGGGCGCAAGCAGCAACAGGGTCGGCAGGATGGCAGACCAGCGCGACCTGGAGATTTCAAATATCTTGTCGAAGGCAAAGCCCGCGAAGATGAAGAGCGGGGGAAGCATAAAAAGAAAATGACGATATCCGTCGTACATGGGCGGCTGGCGCAGGAGGACGTAGGCGAAGGGGACGAGAAACCAGAAGAGTAGTAAAAAGTAATCAGTAAACAGCAGCCAGTTTACGGCGCGGAATTTTTTGAGGTTTTTCCAAAAGGCAAGGATGATTCCAATCAAAAAGAGCGGGAGGACGGGGCGGGTCAATGTCAACCCCAAAAGCGTGGGCAGGTAGCGGCGCGGCAGTTCGTCGGCGCGGTAGAGATTCCCGTTGAATAAAACCTGCAACTGAGTCGGGTTATCGGACATGAATCCAAAGACTTCGATAAATTTGGCGATGGGGTTTGTCCACAGGTAGGGCCAGAGCGCAAGGGCGGTCAGCAGACTGAGGGCGGCGTACCATGCCAGCCGTTTGAACGTGTTGGCGTTCAGGCGGTTCAGGGCGTAAAGCCCGACCAGCAAGCCCGCCAACGGTCCCAGCACGCGGATGGAGGTGGCGGCGCCGAGAAAGAAGGCGGCGGACAGGGTGGCAATATCCACAGGAGATTGCTTCGGGGATCCCGTCCTCGCAATGACCTTTGCGTCCACCATCTCAAAACCAAAATAAACCGCGCCGAGGAAGAAAACCAGAAACGGCGGATCTTTGGGGTTGATGAAGGCATGTCCCCACAAGAGCGGTTGCCAGGCAAAAAGCGCGGCGACGGCAAGCGCGGCGGGGTCGCTGACCCAGCGCCGGGCGAGGCGATATAAAAAGTAGACTCCCAGTTGAAACGTGAGGAAGTTGACCCAATGCCACGCTGAGGCTTGGTCTGCGCCGAAGGCTTCGACGACTGAAACCAGCGGGCGGGCAAGGATGACGTAGGCGGGTCCGCGGTTGGCATGGTCGCTGCCGCTGGAGCCATAGGCGTTTTCGAGGTTGAAGTTTCCGCTGAACCATTCGCGCGGCGAGTAGGCGTAGCCGAGGGCGTTGGCGTAATCGTAAAAAAGCGGCTCATCCCACGACAAGCCGTAGTTCTGAAACGTCAACAAGCCAACCAACAGGTTGACGAAGATAAGAACGAGGATGGGGTGTCGGCGGATTTTTTGCACGGATGATTTATATGTGGAATTCGTTCTGAGCCTAGTCGTTCGTCCTGAGCGTAGTCGAAGGACGTTTCCGCTATGCGCTTCGACGGCGCTCAGCGCGAATGGCAGACGCTCATTTTTGAGAAACGCGGTGAGCCTGTCGCTTTTTTGCCTGCTCCATGCGCTGTTCGTCTTCTTCGGTTTCCGCTACCAGCGGCGGAACGGGGGCGGGGTTGCCGTCGTCGTCCAAGCCGACGTAGACGAGGTAGGCGGTGTTGGTGTGCGTGCGTTCGCCCGTGACGGGATTCTCGGCAATCACCTGCACTTCGGCTTCGATGGAGGTGCGCCCGGTGTAGGTGACTTCGGCGTTGAGGATGATGAGGTCGCCAATTTTGATGGGTTCGCGGAAGACGAGCGAATCAACGGCGACGGTGACGACCCGCCTTTGGGCGTGGCGCATACAAGCCAGCGCGCCCGCTTCGTCTGCCAGTTTCATCACCCAGCCGCCATGCACGTTGCCATAATTGTTGGCGTGTTCGGGCTGCATCAACTGGGCGATGCTGATGCGCGAGGCGCGCGCGGTTTTTGGGGCGGGTGTTTTTTTCACGTTAATCCAGGTCTTCGCGTTCTTCGCCGCTGTCTATGGTGTGCAGGCGTTCTGGCGCATCGAGCAATACGTCTATTGCCGTGTAGCCCAAGTCTGACATGAGGGGCGCGAGCGGGATGACGGCGGCGGGGTACACTTTTTGGGGTTTGGGCGGCGGCTGCAAGCGGGGTCTGAGGGTGGCGGTGCTGCGTTTGCCGACAATGCGCGGGTCGTTGGTTAATATTCCCACATAATTGCCCAGCACGGAATATATCTCGCGTTTTTTGGTTACAAACCCAATCCAATCTCCTGCGCGGTTGAAAAGATAGGGGTAGCGCAGGAATGCTTCGGCATCTCCTTTGCTGGT
>DYNS01000349.1 GCA_020720965.1 Anaerolinea sp.
CCGGATGTCTTTGCGCCCTGCCAACTCGCCAAAGTGTTTGCCTCGGTTTCCATCACAAGACATGGCTTTTCTCCTTTCGCCTTACCCGGCGCTGTCATGCACGGCGGATTGCAAAAGGGCAACCGCATCGGAGGCGTATTCCCGCCATACCTCCGGGAGTTGAGGGAGAAACCTTTCCCCCAGCAGTGTTTGCAATTCGTCCACGCACCGGCGGGTGGCGGTGGCGGATTCCAGCAGTTGAATCACCAGGTCGGTCATGCGCTCCTCCTCCCCGGCGCTTTCTGCGCCTGCATCCGGGGTTGTGGGCTGCTCTGCCAGGGTTTCGACATCCCCGCCCACAATCCCCCTGGCTTCGGCAAGCGCGGCATCCAGGGTTTCGCCTTTGTCCCGCACCACACGGGCTATCCGGCGCACTTTCTTCCCCAGTTCGGGGCTGCTGGATAATTCCTCGGCCAGGCTGCGCTGCTCCTCCTGGGGCAGGCTGCCCAAAGAGCGCAGTGCCGCCTCGGTTAGCCCCAGGCTGTTCACGGTTTGCTGAACCTGCCTGTCTATGGAGAGCAGCTGCATCAGTTTTTTGCGGCTGGCGGGTTTCATCTCCACCCCCAGGCGGTCCAGGGTTTCATCCCATGTCACCAGCGGATGGGTGGGGCTGAAGCCTGCCTCCTGCAGCAGGGTTTCCAGTTTTTCTGCGTTTTCTGCCTGGGGGTGTCCGGCGGATAACACCTCTTCCACCCTCCCGCCCAGGTTCAGGGCGATGGCATTGGCGATGAGCCAGGAAACCTTGAGCGCCCCGGCCAGGTCGAGGGGGGTGAGGTCTTTGCGGTGCAGGTTTTCCGCCACGGTGAGACCGTGCGCTGCGGTGGCGCTCAGGTTGCCCCTCACCATGCAGGGGATTTTCGTCCAGCCCGCTTTTTGGGCAGCCCTGACCCGCCTCTCTCCGGCTATCAGCAGGTAGCCGCCTTCCCCGTTTCGCCGCACCAGGGGCAGGTTGACCAGGTTGGGAGAGTCTTCCGTCCCGAGGCTGATAGCCAGTCCTTCCAGTTCCGCCTCCGCATCGGTGCGGGGGTTGCCCGCCGAGAAGCGGATTTTGTCCATCTCAATCGTTTCAATCGTTGTCTCCATCATCACCTCTCTCAAATCTATGGCTTGATGCAGGGGGATTCTTCGTTTTGCCCTTGCCGTGTGTTGGCGTTCCGTTGGGCGGGGCGAGGGCAGTTCGGTTTGCCACAGCCAGGCGGGAATCCCATAGACCCAGGGGCTTGCCAGTTCTCGCAGGGATACCCAGACCTCATTGGGGCTGAGGGCGACCGGTTCCGGGGCGGTTTCCACCGCCCAGAAGAGGGCTTCGATGCTTTCGACCTGGTGGAGGTCCATTTCTGCCGGGTGAACATGCTCCTCTGTGAGCAGGATGAAGCCGGGGCGGTGCAGGGTGGCGTTGTGGTGGCAGCAGTATCCCGACAGGGGCAGCGGATGCCCGGTAAGTCCGCAGGACTGCCCGCGCCGATGGGTGCAGCAGGAGGCGCAGGAGAGTCCCGGCTTTTTCATCCACCGCGAACAGTGTGGGCAGAAGTAGTCGTTGTCCACGACCTGCCCGGTGACATGGCACCACTGAAGGCACATGATTAGAGCAGTCTTTCCACGCCAATTTCTCCGAGCAGCCTCTTCAGTTCTTCCACTTCGTAGTCTCGTGGCAGTTCGATGAGTTCTTTGGCGGAGCGGAAGGTGAACAGGCTCACCGAGCCGGGGAATTTCTCCAGCACTTTGGGGACTTCCCGGCTGTACACAACAACAAAGTTAGCGGTTCGCAGGGGGAGATTGTTCATTCTTGACCTTTCTTGGATAGTTTTTGCCAAACGGGGGTGATTGTGTCGGTGTAGGAGGTTTCCCCCGCCGCCAGACCGTCCAGGGCCCGTTCCAGGGTGGCGGTGAGGCCCAGGTCCAACAGATAGGGAAACTTTTCTCCCACCAATGCCAGGACATCCGCCCCCAAGGGGGTGACGAGCAGGCTGCCTTCCGCCTCCACGCAGTATCCATGTGCCAGGAGCGCGTCAACCGTTGTGGCGTAGGTGGAGGGTCTTCCCACGCCGCTCACCGCCAAGAGGGTGATGAGTTCGCCCATCGTGACCCCCGCCCGTTTGGATACATGAGCCTGGGGCTGAACCTTCTCCCCTTTCTTCAGGCGGGAAACGCCGTTTGAGTCGGGGCGGCTGCCCGGATAGACCTGGCGGTATCCGGGTTCCAGGATGATTTGTTCTGTGAGTGTCACCTGTTTCATGTGGCTGCCTCCAGGGTGACGGTGACGACCTTGACCTGCGCCGGGCGCATGTGGGAGGCAATGAAACGCTGCCATATCAGGCGGTACAGGGCATTGCCCTGAGGGTTGCCGCTGCGAAGGGCATCCGGGTATTGAGCCGGGTCGCTGGGGCGAATGGCTTCATGCGCGTCCTGCTGATGGGGAGCCAGGGCAAGCCTCTCGTTGGGCGATTTCCTGCCCAGCATCGCTGTTCCGTATGTGGAGCGGATAACCTCTTTTGCGGCTTCGCTTGCTGAATCAGCAACCCGCTGGCTGTCTGTGCGTGGGTAGGTGATAAAGCCTTCGTCGTACAGGCTTTGGGCTATGCCCATGGCTTTCCCCGCACCCCATCCCAGGAGGCGGTGCGCATCGGCAAGCAGTTCGGCGGTGCTGTATGGCAGGGGCGGGTATTCGAGTTCCACCGTTTCCTGCCTTTCTGCAACCACCCAGTCTTTTTCTTCATAGGCAGAGGCTGCGATGTGGGCAGCCTGCTCTTCCGGGCAGGTTTCCACCACGACATCCACGACATCAGAAGGCAAGGCGCACCTCCCACTGTTCGGCGCGGGCGGCGATTAACTGCAGGGCGGCTACCTGCACCCTGCCAATCCCGTGATGTTTCCCTGGTAAAGCCGCCCACAGACGGGGCGAAACGTGATAGCCAATCAGCCTGTCTATCACCCGCCGGGCGACCGCCGCCCGCACCAGGTTTTCGTTGAGGTGGTCTGGCTGGGAAAAGGCAGCCTGAATGGCTGCCCTGGTGAGGGCTTGAAAGCGGACCCGCAGGAGCTTTTTGCCCTGGATTTCGGCGGCGAAGATTTTCAGGATGTCCCAGGCGACTGCCTCCCCTTCCCGGTCCGGGTCGGTTGCCAGGATGATTTGTTCGGATT
>DYNS01000045.1 GCA_020720965.1 Anaerolinea sp.
GTTGTAGATGGCGTTTTTGGCATACGCCAGGCTGAACAGCACGCCCCAGTTGTTGCCAAAGGGAACCAGCCCCAAAAAGACCAGGTAGGTTTGCGAGTAGATTGCGCCAATCATCGACTCGATGAGGGCGATGAGGATGTAGCTCATCATGTTGGGCATCATCTCACGGAAGACGATGTGCGGGGTGCCGAGATTGAGCAGCTGCGCCGCCTCCACGTATTCCCGTTTTTTGAGGGAGAGAAACTGCGAGCGCACCTGCCTCGCCAGGGAGGGCCAGCCAAAGACCGCTAAAAAGAGAGCCAATGCCCAAACATCTTTAAGGGAGACGAAGTAAGCGGTGACGATGAGCAGGATGCCGCGAGGCAGCGCCAGCCACAGGTCGGTGACGGTCATAATGGCTTCGTCCACCTTGCCGCCCAAAAAGGCGCTAAAGGCTCCCACCACAACGGCGATGAGGGTGGTAAGCAGCCCGGCGAAGAAGGCAACCGAGATGACCTCCGCGCCGCCATGCACCAGCAGAATCCAGTTTTCGCGCCCCTGAAAATCCGTCCCCAGGGGGTGTTCCCAGGAGGGCGCTTTGTAAATTTGGGTGGTATCGGCGCGGTTTTCTGGCGGGATGACGAGAGGTCCCACATAGGACATGAGAACCAAGCCGAGCAATAACACAAAGCCCAAAAAGCCGACTTTGTTGCGGGCAATGAGTTTGAGAGTTTTGATGGTTTCGCGGAGGAGAGTTTTCATAGGTCGGTGAGTGGAGTGGAAAGTGGGAAGTGGAAAGTGCGAAGCGGGAAGCGGACTAACGGCTACTCCTCCCCGCCCTGAATCCGAATTCTCGGGTCCAGCCAGCCGTAGAGCAAATCGGCTATGGCGGTGGAGATGATGACGGTGATGGTGGTAACGAGCAAAATACCTTGCATCACCGGGTAGTCGCGCTTGGTAATTGCCTGGCTCATCAGCAACCCCACGCCCTGATACACAAAGATAAACTCAATCACCGTAGAGCCGCCCAGCAAAAAGCCGATGGAGATTGCCAGCGCGGTAACGAGCGGCAGACTGGCATTCCGCCCCACATAAGCGGTGATGATTCGCAGGTCGGGCAAACCCCGCGCCCGCGCCACCGTCACATAATCATCGCCCAGCACGCTCACCGTGCTGGAGCGCATCGCCAACATCCAACCTCCCAGGGTCGTCAGCACATACACCATGCCCGGCACAACCCAGTGCCGCAGCACATCGCCAATAAACTCCAGGGTAAAACCGGGCTTAATCCCCGGAGAAACAGAACCGCGCATCATATTCAGCGGCACAACCTTCCAGACCACGCCCAAGAGCAGCACCAAAATAATCGCCCAAAGGGTATTCGGCACCGCGCCAATCATCGCGCTCAGGTTGGTTAGAACCTGGTCTAACAGAGAGCCGCGCCGGTACGCCGCCAACATGCCCAGGAACATGCCAATGGCAAAACTCAACAAGAGCGAGGTTCCCACGCTAAACAAAGTCCAGGGCAGGCGCTGAAAGACAATCTCCGTCACCGACTTGCCACGCGCCAGCACATAAGACTCGCCCAAATCACCTTTCAGCAGGTTCGCCATAAAATCCAGGTACTGCTCGTGCAGGGGCGCGTCCAAATCCAGCCGCAGCAGGCTGGCGGCGCGGGTGCGGGCTTCATCTTCCGAAATCCCCTGCGTGTCCATCAGGTTAATCACCATAATTTCCACCGGGTTGCCGGGCAGGGCGCGCACGATGAGGAAAGAAAGCGTCACCACCACCCAGATGATGAACAATTTCTTAATAATCGTCTGAAGCGCATAATTTTTAAGAATACGCTCCGAAAGCGGTTTTTCCTTGCTCAAATCAGCCTCCTGTCAATACAGCAAAAACGATTCTCTTTGAAGAAGGAAAGCCCCGGCATTTGCCTGCCAACGGGCATTCACCTGCTCCGCGCCGCCTGCTGCCTCCAGGCTGGAGCGAACCCAGCCGGAGCCTGCCAACCGTTCCAGGTGCGAATTCCACCCCCAGGCATCGCCAGACCTGCGCCGGGTCACTTCCAACAAACGCAAGCCCAACGGCACCGGGCGCAAAATCTGCTTCTCCAGCACATGCACCTGCACCCCGCCGCACTCCGCCCCGGCATGGTGAGAAGCCGAAGGCGTGAAGGTGATAGGGCGAAAGCGCACCCCCGGCAGACCCAGGGCGTTCATCTCTTCTGCCAGGGCGTAGCCATCCAGCCAGGGAGCGCCGCAAATTTCAAAGGGCAGGGCAGTTCCGCGTCCCAGAGAGAGGTTGCAGCCTTCCAACAGGCACATGCCAGGGTAGAGAGTCGCCGTTTGCGGGTGCGGCATGGCGGGGGAGGGCGGAACCCAGGGCAAGCCGGTTTCTTCAAACCACAGGTCACGCCGCCAGCCTTGCATCTTCACCACCCGCAAATCCGCATTCAGGGCATATTCCGCGTTCATGTAGCCTGCCAGCTCGCCCAAAGTCATGCCGTGCCGGATGGGGATGTTTACCACGCCAACAAAAGACTCAAAGCCTGCTTCCACTTGCCCACCTTCCACCACTTCCCCGCCAAGGGGGTTGGGGCGGTCTGCCAGGTAAACGGGTTTGCCCTGCCGGGCGGCGGCTTGTAAAACGTAAAAAAGGGAGCTGAGATAGGTGTAGAAACGCACGCCCACATCCTGCATATCAAAGACGAGAGCGTCCACCAAATCCAACGCCTGGGGGGAAGGTTCTTTGCTGGCGCCGTACAGGCTAAAGACGGGCAGACCGCTGCGCGGGTCGCGGGCGTCTGGCACGAGAGCGCCATCGGCGGCGGCGCCGCCAAAGCCGTGTTCCGGTCCAAAAAGAGCCGTCAGGGTGTAGCCTGCGCCTCGAAGCGCGTCCACTGCCCCGGTCAGGTTGGGGAGGGTGGCGGCGGGGTGCGAGACCAAGCCCAGGCGCAGGCGTAGCAAATCCGGGTCGGGGGAAGCGGTCAGAAGGTCTAAGCCGGTGCGGGTGGGCATGGGAATTCGGTTTTATTGCAGGGTGAGGTGGAATTGGTAAAGGTCGCCGCGATAGGTGGAGGTGACGTATTCCAAAAGCGCGTCTTGCTGATTGTAGGTGAGGCGCTCGATGCGTAAGACGGCGGCGGGGGGAGTCATTTGGAGCAGTTCCATTTCGGCGGGTTCTGCCAGGCTGGCTTCGATGGTTTGTTCGGCGCGCCCCAGACGATGCCCATAGTCGCGCTCGAAGATGCGGTAAAGCGACTCTTGGGAGAAGTCGTTTTGCAGGATGTTGGGGCAAAGGTAGTGCGGGATGTGGGCGGTTTCTATGCAGAGGGGGGTTTCGTTGGAAAGGCGCAAGCGGGAGAGTTCCACCACCTCGGCGCCGGGGAGGAGTTTGAGCAAGGCAGCGAGGTGGGTTGCGGCAGAGATGATTTTGGCAGAAAGCACCCGGCTGGAGGGGCGGGCGCCGCGATTTTGAATATCCTGGCTAAAGCCGGTGAGGCTGCGAAGCTGCTGGTCTATTTTGGTTTCGTTTACAAAAGTGCCTTTGCCCACCCGCGAAAAAACCAAGCCATCCCGCTCCAGTTCCTTCAGCGCCTGGCGGGCGGTCATGCGGCTTACGTCAAACCGCTCACACAGTTCCCGCTCGGAGGGCAGGCGTTGGTCGGCGCCGTATTTTCCTTCCCTAATTTCGGCTTCCAGAGTGTTTTTTACTTGCAGGTAGAGCGGAACGGAGGGATTTTTGACAAAAGTAGTGTCCATCGCTTGCAACCTGTCAGGAGTGGTATATACCAAGTATGACAGGTTGAAGCGGTTTTGTCAAGGCTTTTTTTCCTTGACATTCTCGCGGGCTTGATGATAAACTATTCAACGTTAATCTAATTCTCACGAAAGGAGCGCACTTCATGCTGAACATCTCCCCCAAACCCGCCGTTGTCATCCCTGCCAGCCCCTTTGGCATGATTCCTTCTCGAAGTGCGCCCGTTGACTTGTAAACGTCAGCCCCCTGTGCTTTTGCTTGAGCAAATCACGGCGCACAACAGCGCCGTGATTTTTTTTGTCCCCTCCCCCTTTTTTTGTACGGAGAACCTATGGCAACCCTAGCGCCAACACAACAAAAAACGTATTTCGACTTCCGCAAAGCCGTTGCGGAAAACCGCCTGAAAGGCTTGTGGCAGACCATGTCTGGCTATCACTGGCTCTATTTTGGTGCGGTGCTTACTCTCATGTTTTCTTCCCTGGCAAAGACGGCAAGCCTCTTCTTGCTGCGTTACTTTGCGGACCTGGTAAGCGGCAACGCCGAGGCAGTGGAGGGAAACCTGGGCAAAACCTTTGTGCTGATTGGTCTCGCCTTTGTAGGCTTTGCCGCGCTGGAAGGCGGATTCGCCTTTCTCTCTGGCAGGATGGCGGCAGAAACAGCGGAGGGGATTACCCGCCGCATGAGAAACTTCCTCTTTGACCATATTCAGCGCCTTAGTTTTTCCTACCACAGCAAAACCCCCACCGGAGATTTAATCGAGCGAGTCACCTCAGACGTGGACGCGCTGCGGCGCTTTTTTAGCGAACAGGCAATTGGGGTCGGTCGGATTGTGCTGCTGTTCTTCATCAACTGGTTTGCCATTCTCAGCCTGAACGCCAAGCTGGGTTGGGTGTCGGTCATTTCCATTCCGCCCATTTTGGCAGTTTCGCTGTGGTTTTTTAAGCGCGTCACCAAAGCCTACGAGAAATATCAGGAGCAGGAGGCTGCCCTTTCCACCACCCTGCAAGAGAACCTGACAGGTGTTCGGGTGGTAAAAGCCTTTGCCCGCCAGGATTACGAAAAAGGCAAGTTTGAAAAAGAGAACTGGGGCAAGTTCCTTAAGGGCAAAATTCTACTCTTTATGCACTCGCTCTTTTGGCCCCTTTCCGATATTGTGCTGGGCTTGCAAATGCTGGGCGGGTTTGTCTTCGCCGCTCTCATGGTCATCAACAACGAAATTACGGTGGGGACTTACCTCGCCTACGTTGGGTTGGTCGTCTGGCTCATTTGGCCCATCCGCAACCTGGGCAGGCTCATTGTGCAAACCTCTACCGGCATGGTCTCCTATGGGCGACTGGTGGAGATTATGAAGCAAGAGCGAGAAGACCTGTTTGGCGGCAGCGTTACGGCGCAAAAAAACATCATCGGCGAAGTGACCTTTGAGGACGTTTCTTTTCAATATTCCGATGGGCAAACCGATGTGCTGAAAAACATCTCTTTCACCGTTAAACCGGGGCAGTCGGTTGCCCTCATCGGCTCCACCGGCTCTGGCAAGACCTCGCTGGTGAATCTTTTACCTCGCTTTCACGAATACACCGGCGGGCGCATCCTGCTGGACGGCGTGGAACTGAAGGATTATCCCCGCGCCATGCTGAGGCAGCACATCGGTATTGTGGAGCAGGAGCCTTTCCTCTTCAGCCGCTCCATCCGCGAGAATATTGCCTACGGGGTGGGCAGGCAAGTGACAGACGAGGAAGTGGAATCGGCTGCCCGCGCCGCCTCCATTCACGAGGTCATCATCGGCTTCCCGGATGGCTACAAAACCCTTGTCGGGGAAAAAGGCGTAACCCTTTCCGGCGGACAAAAACAGCGCACCACCATCGCCCGCACCATTCTCAAAAACCCGCGCATCCTCATTCTGGATGATTCCACCTCCAGCGTGGATACCGAAACCGAAGCCGAAATTCGGCAAGCGCTCACCAACCTGATGCAAAACCGCACCACCTTCATCATCGCCCACCGCATTCAATCTGTAATGAACGCCGACCTGATTGTGGTGTTGGATAAGGGCGAAATCATTCAAATGGGCAAACATGCCGACCTGGTTCAGGACGAAAACGGCATGTACCGCAAAATTTACGATATTCAGACCCGTGTGGATGATGAGTTGGAGATGGAGTTGTCGAGGGTGGGGAGTGGAGAGTAGATACTCGACTATCCGACTATCCGACTAACGACTAAACAAGGACTTACCATGAGTGACGACCTGATTGAAATTGAAGAAGAAGAACACACAAGCCCCCTAACCGGGCAAGTGTTTAAGCGCATTTTGGGCTTGCTCAAGCCGCACTGGCTCTGGGTGGTGGGATTCATCATCACCATCGGGCTTACCTCCGCCCTGGATTCGCTCTTTACCTACATCAACAAAAATATGATTGACCAGGGCATGATGCTGGGCGATACGGCAACCCTCTACCGCCTGGCGACCTACTACGGCGTTTTGCAAATTGTGCAAGCCGGGCTTGTGTTTGCCTTCATTTACCTGGCGGGGGTGTTGGGCGAGCGCATTCAATACGACCTGCGAAAGATGCTCTTCACCCACCTGCAAGACCTCTCGCTCTCTTACTACGCCCAAAACGCAGTCGGGCGGCTGATGGCGCGAGTCACCTCCGACACCGGGCGGGTGGCAGACTTAATGACCTGGGGCTTGGTCGATACCACCTGGGCGTTTATGAACATCCTCACCGCCACCATCTTCATGCTCATCATCAACTGGCGGCTGGCGCTGGTCGTCTTCGCCATCGTCCCCATCCTGATGGTGATTGCCGTACAGTTCCGCAAAAAGATTCTGGTGGAATTCCGCGCCTCGCGCCGCGCCAACAGCAAAATCACCGGCGCACACAACGAAAACATTCAGGGCGTGCGGGTTGTCAAAGCCCTGGGGCGGGAAGATGAAAACCTGAAGGAATTTCAAACCCTGACAGATACGATGTACAACGCCTCCTACCGCGCCGCCTGGCTTTCTGCCCTGTTTTTGCCCACCGTCCAAATCATCTCTGCCATTTCGCTCAGCGTAGTCGTCTGGTACGGAGGCTTTCAGGCGGTGGAAGGATTCCTCACCATCGGCGGGATTCACGCCTTCATCTCGTACCTCACCTTCATCATGTGGCCCATCCAGGACCTGGCGCGAGTCTATGCCGAAATGCAGCACTCCATCGCCTCGGCAGAACGCATCTTCAAACTGCTGGATACAGAACCGGAAGTCCACAACAAACCCAATGCGGAAGATGTGGAAACCCTACAGGCAGAAATTGAATTTGACCACGTCCATTTTTACTATGAAGACCGCAAACCCGTCCTCAGCGACTTTAGCCTAAAAGTGAAACCCGGCGAAACCATCGCCCTGGTAGGACCTACCGGCGGCGGAAAATCCACCATCGTGAACCTGCTCTGCCGCTTTTACGAACCGCGCGAGGGCACCATCCGCATCAACGGCAAAGACTACACCGACTACACCCTGCACAGCATTCACAACAAAATTGGGATTGTGCTGCAAACCCCGCACCTGTTTAGCGGAACCGTGCGCGAAAACATCCGTTACGGACGGCTGGGCGCAAGCGATGCCGAAGTGGAAGAAGCCGCCAAAGTCGCCGGAGCACACGATTTCATCTCCACCCTGGAGAAAGCCTACGAGCAAAACGTAGGTGAAGGTGGCAATCTGCTTTCGGTGGGGCAAAAACAGCTCATCAGCCTGGCACGTGCCGTACTGGCAAAACCGGAACTCTTCATTATGGATGAAGCCACCTCCAGCGTAGATACCCTCACCGAGGCGCTCATCCAACGCGGTATGGAACACCTCATGCAGGGGCGCACCAGTTTCGTCATTGCCCACCGCCTCAGCACCATCAAACGCGCCAGCCGAATTTTAGTCATCGAAAACGGGCACATCGCCGAGCAAGGGACGCACGCCGAACTGCTTAAAAACAAAGGGCATTACTATCGCCTTTACACGCAGCAGTTTAAGTTTGAAAGAGAACAGGAATACGCCGCAGCCGCCATGGTTCCGGTAATTAAGTAACCCCAGCGCCCTCATCCCCAACCCTTCCCCCGACGGGGAAGGGAGTTTCCTCCCCCCTTTGGGGGGAGGTTTGGGTTGGGGCAGTTTCCTCTCCCCTTCGGGAGAGGGCGGAGGGTGAGGGGAAAATCCTTCCTACAACACTTCCCCCCTGCCTCGCGGCAAAAACTGACCGCCGCCCGCCTCGCCCAGCCACTTTTCCCCATCCACAATCAACTTACCGCGCAAAAAGACCTTCTCCGGCAAACCAGTCAGCTGCCAGCCCTCGTACAGGTTATAGTCCGTGCGCTGATGGCTATGCGCCACTCCGTGCCGCACCTGCTTATGCGGGTCCCAAATCACCAGGTCGGCATCCGCGCCGGGCAAGAGAGCGCCCTTACGCGGGTACAAACCGAAGATTTTGGCAGGGTTGGTACTGGTTAACGCCACAAACTGATTGGCGTTTATCCTGCCCGCCTGCACCCCATGCGTCCACAGCACCGGCAGGCGGTCACCCACCCCCGGCAGCCCGTTAGGGATTTTGGTAAAGTCGTCCGCGCCCAATTCCTTGCCAGGGATGGCAATCGGCTTGCCCTCGTACACAATCGGCTCGCTTCCATTGAAAAAGAAAGGGCAATGGTCTGTACCGATGGTTTGGATTTCTCCGCTTCGCAGCGCCTGCCACAACCGGGCATTATCCGCCTCGGAGCGCATGGGCGGGGAACAGACCCACTTTGCGCCATCCGGGCGTTGAAGATGTTCCACGCTGAAGAAAAGGTACTGCGGACAGGTCTCGCCCATCACCGGCGCGCCGCGCTGACGGGCATAAGTAAGCATATCCGCCTCGCCGCCCGCATTCATGTGAACGATGTACACCGGGGCATTCGCCTGCGCCGCCATCGCCGCCAACCGCAAAGTGGATTCCACTGCGCCCCAGGCAGGACGGGTATGCGCGTGCCATTCCGGGCTGGTATTGCCTTTGGCAAGGGCATCCGCAATCAGGGGTTCAATCACGTCTCCGTTTTCGCAATGCGCCATCACCAACATCCCCAACTCTCCGGCGCGGCGCAGGGCGGCGAAGATTTCTCCATCCCCCAGGCGCAGACGCTGATTGTAGGCGGTGAACACCTTGAGGGTTGTAATGCCCATCTGCAGCAGTTGGGGCAGCGCCGCAGAAACGGTTTCATCCCAACGGGTGAGATTCATGTGGAAGGAATAATCTATGGCGGCTTTGGCGGCTTTTTGTTGCCAGGCTTGCACCGAGGCGGCAAACCCCTCCGGTTCGTGTACCACAAAGTCCATTACGGTCGTTGTGCCGCCAAACGCGGCGGCTTTGTGACCGGTGTAGTGGTCATCCGAAGAAACCGTGCCGAACATGGGCAGGTCGAAGTGCGTGTGCGGGTCCACCCCGCCGGGAGTGATGAACTTTCCTGCTGCATCCCACACCTGGCAACCTTGCGGAGCGGGTAAATGGCTGCCAATGGCGACAATTTTCTCGTCCAGAATGAGAATATCTGCCGGGAAGGTTTCGGATGCGGTAACAAGCGTGCCGTTCTTAATTAGGATGGGCATTTTTCCTCCGTTGGTTGGGTGTGCGGAGATTATAATACGCCCCTGTTGCTATTGCCCTCACCCCACCCCTGCGAGCGTTCCATGTCCGAAGTGAATACCAACACCCCTGCCCATCTCTATCTCTTTACCACCCCTGCCAATTGGCGCAATGTTTTGGGGCAAAACGAAAGGGTTTCCCCTAAATATTGGCTTAAACTGCTGCGCTTTATTGCCACAAGTCTGGTGGCAGAGCCTGCCCGGTTATACGAAAACGCCCGTTTTGAAAAACAGATTGAAGATGCCCCCCTGCACGAGCAGCCCCTCTTCATCATGGGCGCCTGGCGCAGCGGAACGACTCACCTGCACAACCTACTCTCACAAGACCCCGCTTACAGTTACGTCACCACCCTGCAATGCCTTGCGCCGCACTTCATCCTCAGCCAGCAAACCATCCTGCGCCGCACCCTGGCAGGGCTGCTGCCCGAAAAACGCCTCTTCGACAACGTGGAACTGGGTTTGGATGCCCCTCAGGAGGAAGAAGTGGGGCTGGCAACCCTTAGCCCCCATTCCTATTACCAGTATTGGTTCTTCCCCCAGCGCATTTTGCCCCTGTTTGAGAAATACATTCAGATGCGGACAATGAGCGCCCAGGAATGGGCAGAATGGCGGGCTTCTTACCTGCGGCTGCTAAAAACGGCTTCTTTTATGTCTGGCGGCAAACCCCTGCTGTTAAAATCGCCGGGCAACCTGGCACGCACCCGCACCCTGTTGGAGATGTTCCCCCAAGCCAAATTTGTAGAAATTCAGCGCGACCCGCTGCGGGTGTGGATTTCGCTCATGCACATCCAAAAAGTGCTGGTTCCCATCCATCACCTGCAAGATTTCTCCTGGGAAAAGATTCGCGCCGATAAACTGTACGTCTACACGACCCTTATGCGCCAATGGCAGGAGGAAAAAGCCCTCATCCCGCCGGAAAACCTCGTCACCATCCGTTATGAAGACCTGGTCGCCAACCCCTTGCCGGAACTGGAACGTGCCTACGCGCAGTTGAGCTTGCCCACCGCCGAGGCGTTTCCGCGCTGGTCGGCATACCTGGAGACGATTAAAACCTACCAGGTGAACAACCTGAACATCAGCCCCCAAGACCTTGCCCTGGCGCGGAACGAATTCCGGTTTATGTATGAAGCGGGCGGTTATCCCATTCCCTGATTCCAAAACAAGACCAAACCGAATAAAAGCCCCAAAAAGGTGAGCAAAAACAGCCCCCCGCCGATGCGTAAGAAGTCGGCGGGGCGATAGTTTCCGGGGTTCATCATAATCAAATTGACCGGGTGAGAGGTGGGGGTAAGGAAAGATGCCGAGCAACCGATGGCGGTTGCCAGGGCAATTGCCTGCGGGTTCGCCCCCAAATGGGTGGCGGCGCTGATGGCAATGGGTCCAATGACAAAAGCGGTTGCCTGGCTGCCCATTAACTGCGTGAACCCGGCAGAAAGCAAAAATGCTGCGCCCGCCAAACCCAAAGCCCCGGTATGCTCCATGAGATGAATGGCATATTCCCCGGCAAGCCGCGCCAGCCCGGTGTTCACCATCGCCAGGCTGCTGGCATACATACCTGCAATAAAAAACAGCACCTGCCATTCGATGGCGCGGTAGGCTTCTTGCATGGGCAAAAGCCCTACAAGCAGCACTAAAACCGCCGCGCCCAACACTGCCAGGTAAGCGGGCAAACCTGCCAGCGAAGCCGCAACCGCCCCCAGCAGGATGAAGGCGCTAAAAAGAGCTCGTTTGCGCGGCACCGCCGGGGCGGGTGGTTCCGGCTCCAGGGTGATGAGGTCGGGGTTGGCACGCAAGTCGCGCAGGCGGTTGGGGGGACCAATCATCAGCAGCGAGTCGCCCGGTTCCAGGGGCATCGAGCCAACATCGGTGCGGTAACTGCGTCCGCGCCGGAAGAGGGCAACAGCGGTGAAGCCGTATTTGCGGCGGAAGTTCATATTTTGGATGGTTTTGCCCTCGTAAGCCGAATGGGGCGCGAGAATGAGTTCCACGAGGCGCACATCCATGCGGTTGAGGATGCTGGATTTGGCATCCCGTCCGATTTCGATTCCCCACTGCGAGAGTTGGCGAATCCGCTGCTCGTTGCCTACCGCTAAAAGAACATCCCCAGGCTGAAGGGTCTCCTGCGCGTCTGGGGCGAAGATGGCTTGTTTTTTGCGCCAAATGGCAACGATAACCAGCCCCAACAACTCTCCGATGCGACTGCTTTTAAGGGTCTGACCAGAAAGCGGCGACCCGGCAACGACTCTGCCCTCCCACAGCCTTTCGCCGATGGCGTATAAGCCTTCCAACTCCGCGCTGGCGCGGCGAGCAATTTGCTGCTCCAGCCCCGGTTGGCGATTGGGTAACAGGCGCGGGCTAAAGAGGACAAGGTAGGCAATGCCGAGGGCAGCGATAAGCCCGCCAGTGGGGAAAAAACTTTCAAAACTAAGCGCGGTTTGGGAGGCAGAAATGAGCAGGTTGCTGAGAACGATGTTGGAGGTGGTGAAGTAAGTCGCCATGCCGCCCAAAGCCGTGCCAAAAGAGATGGGCAGGAGAAGTTTGCTGGGGCTAAGGTTGGCGCGGCGGGCAACCTGCATGGCGCTGGGCAAAAGCAAGGCTCCTACCGCCACGTTGTTCATCAGCAGGGAGAGCAGGGCGGCGGTGAGGCTGAAGAAGAAGACCAGTCTGCGCTCCGAGCCGCCGCCGAGGCGGGTGAGTTGCAAGCCTATCCACTGCATCATGCCGTTGGCGGTGAGCGCCTGACTGAGGATGAATAACCCGATAAGGGTGGCGATGACGGGCTGGCTGAAGCCGGAGAGCGCCAAAATGGCATCGGCGGGGGTGTGGGGTTTGCCGAGGATGCCAAGCCCGAAGTATTGCGCCAGCCCCAGGGCGGCTATCATGGCAAGGGCGGCGACATCCACCCGCAGGCGGTTGAAGGCAACTAGGCTG
>DYNS01000350.1 GCA_020720965.1 Anaerolinea sp.
GCAGAGCCGGTCGGCGCCGCGTGCGCGAGCGTAGGCGGTGGCGAGGGGTGAGAGGTCTGTCTCGGTGAGGAAGTAGACGCGGCGCAGGGTGTCGTCTAAGGGCGCGGCAATGGCGGCTCCGGCGGGGCTGACGTGCTTGAAGGAGGCGGCAGCAGGTTCACCAGTCGCCTGGCGCAGTTCGCGGACGAGCTGCCAGGCGTTGAGAGCGTCTAACAGGTTGATGTAGCCGGGGGAGCCGCCCAAAATGAGAAGGGGCAAGGGAGCATCGCCTGGCATGTAAACGCGGGCGGGAGATTGCTGAGGGTTGGTTCCATAACGAAGGGTGAGCATGGCAGTTCCTTTGGGTGATGCGGGTAGACGGAAAACGGATGAACAGCGGCGGTGACTCCTAAAATAGACCGCTGTCGCTGACTACTTTTTTTGTTCCTGGCACAAGCTCGCCGATGATGAAAGACTCCTCCGGCAGAAGGCTTTGCAGGTCGGCTGCCTGGGCGGGGGCGACAATCAGCGCCATGCCGATGCCCATGTTGAAGACGCGGTACATTTCAGCGGCGCTGATTTCGCCTTTTTGCTGTATCCGTTGCCAGAGGGGATGCATAGACCAGGAGCCGAGGCGTATCTTCGCGTCCAGGTGTTCCGGCAGAACGCGAGGAATGTTTTCGATAAATCCGCCGCCGGTGATGTGCGCCAGACCCTTGATGAGACCAGGAACCCGAAGAGCCTTTTGCAAGACGGGAAGGTAGGAGCGATGGGGACGCAGCAACAAATCGATAAGCGGCACGCCCCACTCTGGCAGGATGTCGGTGTAGTCCGTTTCGCTGAAAATTTTGCGGATGAGGGAATAACCGTTGGTGTGGGGACCGGAAGAGGCTACGCCAATCAGCAGGTCGCCGGGCTGAAAGTGAGCGGTGCGGGGCAGAATGTTCTCCCTCTCCAAAACGCCCACAATAGTTCCGGCTACATCAAACTCACCGGGAGCGTACACACCCGGCATCTCGGCGGTTTCGCCACCGAGCAGCGCCATCCCCGCCGCTGTGCAGGCTTCTGCCATGCCGGTTACGATTTCGGCGGTCTGCTCTGGAATGAGTTTGGATGTGGCAAAGTAATCCATAAAAAATAGCGGGGTTGCGCCTTGCACGAGAATATCGTCTATGCAATGGTTTACGATGTCGTACCCGATATTTTTATAACGCCCAAACTGCGCCGCGAGTTTGACCTTTGTCCCCACGCCATCGGTGGAGGCAACCAGGACGGGGTTGCGGAAGGCTTTGAGAGCGGCGGCATCAAAAAGCCCGCCAAAAGAACCAACGCCCGCCAATACTGCCGGGGTATATGTCTTTTGGATGGCGGTTTTCATCAGTTCTACAGCGCGGTTGCCAGCATCGATGGAAACGCCCGAATCGGCATAAGCGGATTTTGGAAGCGGATTTCGGATTTCGGATTCGGCGCGTTGAATGGAGGCGCGCACGGCTGCCCCGGAGGGAGAGTTTCCGCGTCCACGCTGTTGGGAAGCCCTGGCAGCAATATCGGTACGGTACTGCATTCCATCAAACTGAACCTGATGCAGCGCCGCATAGGCTAATTTCACTGCTGCGGGCAGGGTCTGCGCCCAAGCGCTGATGTTGAGCACCCGCCCGCCGGAGGTGACGAGCAGACCTTCGGCGTTTTCCTTTGTCCCCGCCTGAAAGCATTGGCTGTCAGCCGGTAAAACGCCCATCCGAATCAATTGCCCGGTTTGGGGGGCGTTGGGGTAGCCGGGGCTGGCAAGGACAACGCAGACCGAAGCGCCCTGCCTCCATCGGATTTCGGTTTGCGCCAGTCTGCCTTCGGTGCAGGCAAAGGCTATTTGCAGGAGGTCGCTTTCCAGCAGGGGCAGGAGCGCCTGGGTTTCCGGGTCGCCGAAGCGGCAGTTAAACTCCAGGGTACGGAGTCCTTCTTCGGTCAGCATCAGCCCGGCGTAGAGAATGCCCACAAAGGGGGAGCCTTCCTCGCGCAAGCCATCCGCTGCCGGTTGGAGAATCTTCTGCATGGCTTCTTGCAAAAGAAGCGGGCTGAGGGCAGGGGCGGGGGCATACGCGCCCATGCCGCCGGTGTTGGGTCCCTGGTCGCCATCAAAAATGCGTTTGTGGTCTTGCGCCGGGGGCAGAGGCGCCAGCGTTTTGCCATCGCAAAACGCCATGAGCGAGATTTCCTGCCCGCGCAGGCACTCTTCAATAACAACCTCCGCGCCCGCTTCGCCAAAGATTCCCTCTTGCATCATGCCGCGCAGGGTTGCTTCGGCTTCGGCAAGGTTTTCTGGCAGCGCCACGCCTTTGCCCGCCGCCAAGCCGGAAGCCTTAATCACCACCGGGTATTCCACCCGGCGAATATACTCCAACGCCTGCGACAGGTCTTGAAAGGTTGCGTATCGCGCGGTGGGGATGTTGTGCCGCGCCATAAAGTCTTTGGAAAAGGCTTTGGACGATTCTATCCGCGCTGCCGCCTGGCTCGGACCAAAACAGCGGATTCCTGCCCCGTTGAGGGCATCCGCCAAACCGGCGGCGAGAGGGGCTTCGGGTCCGATGATGACCAGGTCTATGGCTTGTTCCCGGCAAAAGGAAACTATCGCCGGGAAGTCCTCCATGGCGAGGGGGATGTTCTGCCCCAGCTGCGCCGTGCCGGGATTGCCCGGCGCAATGAATAGCCTGCCCAGCAGCGGAGATTGCGCCGCTTTCCATGCCAGGGCGTGTTCGCGCCCGCCAGAGCCAATGAGTAGGACGTTCATCATCCTTCCGCCTTTCTGTTTTCAAAGCCGGTCTTTACGCTAAAGAAATCCACCGGAACCGGGTATTCGCCCGTGAAGCAAGCCCGGCAGTAGCCGCTTTCACTTCCAGCGGCGTGCATCATCCCCTGGAGGGAAAGGAAAGTAAGCGAGTCTGCACCCACCCATTCGCCAATCTGCTGAGGGGTGCGCCCGTGAGCGATGAGTTCCTCCTGTTTGCCCATATCCACTCCCATAAAACAGGGGTGCGTAATAGGCGGGCAGGTGATGCACATGTGAACCTCGCTCGCGCCAGCCTGCCGCAAGAGTTTGATGAGAGGTCCGGTTGTGTTGCCGCGCACGATGCTGTCATCTATGACGATGACGCGCTTACCGCGCTCGTTTTCTTCCACCACGTTGAACTTGAGCGC
>DYNS01000351.1 GCA_020720965.1 Anaerolinea sp.
ACGTCGCTTCCTACATCGTCACCGGTCAGGATGCCGAAAAAGCCTCCGTCCAGTACATCATCGACGGCAAGCAGTCCATGACCGTCCTCAAAGATGTCCGCGTTCTGGTTGGCGATGCCATCAAAGCCGCCGTTGCCTTCCTCGAAGGCAAGACCCCCGAACAGACCACCACCTACAACAACGGCAAGTTTGACGTTCCCGCCAAACCCTCCGAAGTTATCGCCGTAGACAAAGACAACGTCAAAGCCGCCATCATCGACTCGGAATATTGGCCCGCCAGCGACTTCACCGGGCTGCCCTAAGCCCTAAGTAAACGGACAGGAATAGCGGAAAAAACGCCGCTATTCCTGTCTTCTTGTATAATCGAGAAAAATCTCGCACTGGAGCGGCTATGAAATCTCCCATTCTCGAAATGAGAAACATTGTTAAGGAATTTCCCGGCGTAAAGGCGCTCAGAAACGTCAGTTTTGCGGTAACGGAAGGGGAAATTCACTGCCTGGTAGGCGAAAACGGGGCAGGAAAATCTACCTTGATGAAGGTGTTGAGCGGCGTGTACCCGCACGGAACCTATCAGGGTGAGATTCTGCTAAGGGGACAGGAACAAAGATTCAGTGGTATTCGAGACAGCGAAAAAGCCGGTATCGGCATCATCTACCAGGAATTGGCGCTCATCCCCGAACTTACGGTGTATGAAAACATTTACCTGGGCAACGAAATTCAACATAACGGGGTGGTGGATTGGAACGAAACCATCCGCCGCGCCGGGGAGATGATTGCCAAAGTGGGGTTGGAAGTGAACCCCGCCGCCAAAGTGAAAGACCTGGGCGTTGGCAAACAGCAACTGGTGGAAATTGCCAAAGCCCTTAGCCATGATGTGAAACTGCTTATTCTGGATGAACCCACCTCCGCCCTGAACGAAACCGATAGCGAAAACCTGCTAAACCTGCTGCGCGGGCTAAAAAAGCACGGCGTAACCAGCATTCTCATCTCGCACAAACTGAAGGAAGTGCTGGGCGTGGCGGATACCATTACCATTCTGCGGGATGGCGAAACGGTCAGCACGCTGGATGCCGCCCGGATGCAGGTGAATGAGCGGGTGCTGATTAAGCACATGGTGGGGCGGGAAATTGAGAACGTGTACCCTCCCACCACCTCCCAACCAGAGCCGGAAGTGGTGCTGGATGTAAAAAACTGGAGCGTGTACGACCCCAACCTGGGGCGAGGCATCCTGAAAGATGTTTCTCTTCAGGTTCGCAAGGGCGAGATTGTGGGCGTTGCCGGGCTGATGGGCGCAGGGCGCACCGAGTTGGCGCTCAGCCTGTTTGGCAACCCGACCGGCTACATCATTGAGGGGCAAATGCGTTTTAAGGGCAAAGAAGCGCGTTTTAGCCACCCTCAACAAGCCATAGAAGCCGGGCTGGCATACGTTACCGAAGACCGCAAAGCCAAGGGGTTGATTCTGATTCAGGATATTAAACAGAATATGACCCTCGCCAACCTGCGCTCTCTCTCGGAGCGCGGGGTGCTAAACCAGAACCTGGAAATTACCCAAGCCAACCAGTACAAAGCCTCCCTTAACGTCAAAGCCCCGTCCATCGAACAGATTGTAATGAACCTTAGCGGCGGCAACCAGCAGAAAGTTTCCATTGCCAAATGGCTGTTTGTGCAGCCCTCTCTGCTCATTTTGGACGAGCCAACACGCGGGATTGACGTTGGCGCAAAATTTGAAATCTACACCATCATGCGCCGCCTGGTGCAGGAGGGCATGAGCATCATCATGATTTCCTCCGAACTGCCGGAAGTGTTGGGCATGAGCGATAGGGTTTACGTCCTTTCGGCGGGGCGGCTTACCGGCGAACTGCCCATTGCAAACGCAACCCAAGAAAAAATTATGGAACTGGCTACAGCCTAGGAGGCGCAGAATGTCTTTCTTTAATAACTTCTCCAAAGTTTTGCGGCAAAATGTGCGCGAATATGGCATGTACATTGCCCTCTTCGTCATTATGGCGATTTTTGCCTTCACCACCGAGGGCATCTTCGTCTCATCCCGCAACCTTAGCAACCTGCTTAACCAAACCGGCTACATCGCCGTCCTCGCCGTAGGCATGACCCTCGTCATCGTCATCCGCCACATCGACCTTTCGGTGGGCTTTTTGGCGGGCTTTTTGGGCGCAGTCGCCGCCATTGCCCTCGTCACCTGGGGGTGGCCCATTTACATCGTCATCCCCTTTGTGCTGCTGCTCGGCGCCATCGCCGGGTGGGTTACTTCTCTGCCAGTTGCGCGGCTGCAAGTACCCTCCTTTGTAGCCTCCCTGGCGGGGATGCTCATCTATCGCGGGGCTTTGCTGCTGGCAACCAACAAAACCGGCACCATCATCATCCCGGATGCCGCCTTCAACGCCATCGGCAACGGCTACATCCCCGACCTGCCAGAATCCCTGCGCCTGCTGCCAGACCTGCACAACGTCACCCTGCTGCTGGGGCTGGTAGGGGTTGCGCTCTTCATCTGGAGCGAATTTAACACCCGCCGCCAAAAACAAGCATATAAATTTGAAGTCCTGACCCCGGACATCTTCGCCCTTAAACTGCTCTTCATCTCCGCCATCATCATCGGCGTTACCTGGGTGCTGGCAGGCTACAACGGCATCTCGTGGACGGTTGTCATCGTCTTGTTCGTAGTCGCCATTTACCACTTTATCACCACCCAAACCGTGCTGGGACGACACATCTACGCCATGGGCGGCAACCCCGAAGCGGCAGAACTGAGCGGCATTAACACCCGCAACATCACCTACGTTGTCTTCGCCTCGATGGGGATGCTCTCCGCCCTCTCCGGCATCCTGTTCTCTTCCCGTCTCCAATCTGCCACCACCACCGCCGGAACTCTCTTTGAGTTGGATGCCATCGCCGCCGCCTACGTGGGCGGGGTTTCGGCTGCGGGCGGGGTGGGCAAAGTCATCGGCTCCATCATCGGCGCGTTGGTAATGACCTCGCTGACCAGCGGTATGAACCTGATGAACATTGATATTTCCATGCAATACATCGTGCGTGGGGCGGTACTGGTCGCCGCAGTGGTGTTCGATGTCACCACTCGTTCCAGCCGCAAATAAGCCTGCAAGACAAGACAACAAAAAAGCGGGGTGCTACCCCGCTTTTTTGTTTAAC
>DYNS01000001.1 GCA_020720965.1 Anaerolinea sp.
AAATGCCAGTCCCCTGCGAGAGTCCGCTGAGCAAAATGAGCAGGAAACCTCCCAACGCCGAGAGATTGCCCACCTGCGCCACCAGTTTTCGCGGGGCGCGGCGCTCCAGCGCCCCCGCCACTAAAATGGTCGCCAGTACAGCGGTTCCCCAAATGGAGGTGATGCGGGTTGTCTCCTGCACGCTCATGCCGAACTGTTCGGCGGCAAAAGGCTCCAGTAGAACATCCTGCCCCAAAATGGCGGCAAGCAACAGGGTGAGATACCAAAAGAAGAGAGTCGTTTGTTTGCTTTGGGTGATGACCCCCAGCATCTGACTCAGGGTATAGTTTTCTCCTGCCTGTGAAGCGGTTTCGCGCTTCTCCAGCCCTATCAACCCTGCCACGCCGAGCAACAAAGCGGTAACTCCAACGGCGAGGAAGGCGTTTTGCAGGGCTTGGGGACTATACGGCTCCACCATGCGGCTGAGGGCAATGGCGGTAACGATGATGCTCGCAATCATCATAAACCACATGGTTGCAATGGTTTTGCCGCGTTCCTTGCCAGAGAGTTCATTGGCGAGAGCGAGGTAAGAGACGCTTGCCAGGTTGTAGCCCATGCCCCAGGCGCCAAAGGCGAGGGCGGCTGCGAGCAATCCCTGTGCCGGGCTTTCTGCCATGAGAATGGCTACCTGCGGCGAGATGACGACTCCCAGCACGCACAGCAGTAACCCGGCGAGGATGTAGGGGCTGCGCCTTAGCCCCAATACCGGGTGCTTGTCGGAGTAGGCTCCCAGCGCCACTTGCAGGGGGGAGAAGAGGTAAGGCAAAATGGCAAGCAGGGAGACAACGGTGGCGGCGATGCCGAGTTCTTTAATCATCACCCGGTTGAGGGTGCTGTTGATGGGGACGAGGGTCATGGCTACCGCTAAATGCACCAGCCCAAGTTGGAGTCGTTTACGAAACATGTACGTTTCCTTTTTAATTTTTCCCCCGATTGTATTCCCGTTGGAATGAATGTCAATGTAGGTTTTGGTAACTTTGGTGCGGGGAATTGTTGGAAATATGAAGAAAGTTTTAATATAACTATTTCGTACCTCTCTTTCCCCGCCGAAGTTGAGTCAAAACCCCGCCTTTTTAGGGGCGGGGTTGAGCGCTTTGTAACAGGTCCGCTGCCGAGCGCAGGGTGGCTTCGCTGACCTCCCCCAGCATTCCGGCAAGCTCTTGCTTTCTTGCCTCGCCAAGCAGGGCGCGGACCTGGGTGGTCGTTCTGCCATTTTGCAGGGCTTTTTCTACATGAAAGTGCTGCGTGCCGTAGGCGGCGAGTTGGGGCAGGTGGGTAATGCACAAGACCTGATGGGCTTTGCCCAGGTTCCACAATTTTTGACCCACAACCCCGCCTACCCGCCCGCCAATGCCCTGGTCAATCTCGTCAAATACAAGGGTGGGGATTTCATCCGCACCAGCGAGGACGTTTTTAAGGGCGAGCATGAGTCGGGATGTCTCACCCCCGGAGGCGATTTTTGCCAGGGGTTTCAGACCCTCGCCGGGGTTGGGGGCGATGAGGAATTCAGCGCGGTCATAGCCGCTGGAATCGAATGCCAGGCGGGTGTCGTTGAGGGGGAGGCCGTCTGGGTCTGGCTTGGTCTGAAATTGAACCGAGAACTGGGCGGCGGACATTTTGAGGTCGTCTAGTTGGGTTTCCACTCCTTTTGCCAGTTGCTCGGCGGCTTTTTTGCGCTGCTGCGAGAGTTTTTCGGCGCGGGCAGCCAACTCGTTGAGCAGGATGGCTTCGCGGGCTTCCAGTTCGCTGGTTTTTTCGGCGGCGTTGGTGATTGTTTCCAGCAGGGTGCGGGTGTTGGCGCCAAATTCCAGCACGGCGGGGAGGCTGCCGCCGTATTTGCGTTTGAGGCGCAGGAGGGTATCCAGCCGTTCTTCCACTTGTTCCAGGCGGCGGGGGTTGTATTCCACCTGTTCCAGGTAGTTTCGCAGGTCACGCGCCAGGTCGGATAAATTTTCTAGCAGGTCTTCGGCGCGGGCAGAGAGGGGCGCTTGGGCGCTATCGATACGCGCCAGGGAGGCGAGGGCGGCAACGGTTTGCCCCAGCTGGTCGGTGATGGCGGGGGTTTCGGGGGAGCCTTCGTCTATCAGGCTGAGGGCTTCCTGGGCGTTGGATGCCAGGGTTTCGGCGTTTGCCAGGCGGTCTCTTTCCTGGCGGAGTTCTTCATCTTCGCCGGGCTTGGGGTGGGCACTTTCAATCTCTTCCAACTGATAGGTCAGCATGTCCACCCGGTGCTGCGAGTCGGCTTGGGCGGCGCGGAGAGCGGCGAGCTCTTTTCGCAGGGTTTGCAGGGCGGTGTAGGTTTTGCGGTAGGCTGCCAGGGCTTGTTCTGTGTTTGCGTAGCGGTCTAACAGATTCAGGTGGGTGTGAGGGCTGAGGATGGAGAGATGTTCGGTTTGTCCGTGAATATCGACCAGGTGGGCGCCGATTTCCTTCAAAATTCCCACGCTGACGGTGCGCCCGTTGACCCTTGCCACGCTGCGCCCTTCGCGGCGTACTTCCCGTGCCAGGGTAAGGTAGGTTTCGTCATCTTGCAGGTCTTCGCGCTTTAGGGTTTCGTTTACGGCGGCTTGGGCGCTGCCCTGCAATTTGAAGACGGCTTCCACGCTGGCGCGTTCCGCTTCGGCGCGGATGAGGGCGGTTTCGGCGCGCCCGCCCAGGAGCATTTCCAGCGCGTCCATGATGATGGATTTGCCCGCGCCGGTTTCACCGGTAAAGATGACCAGCCCGGAGGCAAATTCCAGTTCCAGCCGGTCTATGATGGCAAAGTTTTGAATGCGAATTTCGGTCAGCATGGGTTATTTGCCAATCTGAATCCCGGTGAGGCGGTAGTAGGCGGTGGAGGCAGCGAGGAAAAGATATAGGGCTTGGAAGAGTATTCCAAAAAGGTCCAGGGAGAAGATTTGAATGAGCCCTACCGGCAAGCCACCGATGACAATTCCAATGATGACAACCCGGAAGAGGGCGCTGGAGCGTCTGCGCCCGGTGAATTGCCTGACCAAATTGGAGATGATTGCCCCGGCAGACGGGGCGGCAACGCTGACGATGAGGAAGCCGAAGTAGCCGAGGATGCCTGCCAGGGAGATTAAACCGCTTGCGATGCCAGAAAGGATGGCAGCGGTGAAAAATCCAATGAGGTAGTCTTGATTTTGGGCGCTGTCGAACACTTTCTGTTGGGCGCGGGAGCATTCTTTACAGATGTAGCCGGTGGGGGTGCGTACCGCGCATTTGGTGCAGATGTATTTTTCGCAGCGGCGGCAGCGCAGGGTGGTTTCTACGTTGGGGTGGGTGGCGCAGTAGGTGAGGGCGGGGTCGGTCATCGCGGCAGTCCTATGGTTGTGTTTTGGTTCATGTGGGCTGTCAGGTTGCGGTAGAAGTAGCCGGGGTCGCCAAAGCGGATGAATTTGACGGTGTTTTCTCCGGCGTGAACATCTACCCGGTCGTTTTCATCCAGCCCGATGGGGGTTTGCCCGTCCAGGCTGAGGATGGCGTTTTCGCTGAGAATGGTCATGGTGACGGTGGCGCCCTCTGCCAGGACAACGCCCCGGTCTACCGAGAGGTGCGGGGCGATGGGGATGAGCAGGATGTTGCGTAGTTCCGGCGGGAGGATGGGTCCGCCGGAGGCGAGGGCGTAGGCGGTGGAACCGGTGGCAGTGGATGCAATGAGTCCGTCCGCCACGTAGGTGGTGAGAAATTGCCCATCCACGCTGGCTTGGACGTGAATGGGGCGCATGTTGGCGCCCCGCCCGGCAACGACATCGTTAAGTGCCTGCCAACTGCCCAGTTTTTCCCCGGCGCGGGTGTGTTCGGCGCGGAGGGTCATGCGGCTTTCCAGCCAGTATTCTCCGGCGAGGAGTTGGGTGAGCATGGCTTGCCAGCCGCCCTGGTCTATCTGAAAGAGGAAGCCGAGTCGCCCGCGATTGATTCCGAGGATGGGGATGTCTTCGGCGGCGCACAAGTGACCCGCCCTCAGCATTGTCCCGTCTCCGCCGACTGCTACGAGAGCGTCAAACTCTTTTTGGTGAACCCGGCGGCGCAGCGATTCGTCATAAAGCGAGCCATGCGCCGCTTGCGCCCCTGCTTCTTGCAGGTAGGAGGCAATTTGGTGGGCTTCTTTAAGGGCTTCGGGGAGTTTGGGGTGTCCGAGGACGACAATTTTGACGGGGGGAACGGGGGCATTCATGGCGTAATTATAGCCGTTTATAACTTTTCTTCGCACAGGTTGCGGAACCCGCACCCGGCGCAGCGCTGCGGGCTTTCGTGCGAGCGCGGGATGTCGCGTTTGCGTTCATCGCGGCGCATCTCTGCCAGCAGGTCTAGCAGGGCTGCTTCCAGGCTTGGGGTGTAGTCTATGGCGAAGTTGGCGTTGGGGTAGTGTAGGATGGCGTAAGGCGGGCGCACTCCGGTTGTTTTTTCCACCAGCAGGCAGTATGCCGCCGCCTGAAAGATGTGCGAATCGTAGGGGGCGGGCGGGGTTTTGCCGGTTTTCACCTCCACCGGGATAATTTTTCCGTTTTGTTCCACCAGGTAATCCGGCTTGCCGGTGAGACCCAATGCCCGGTCGTAGAGCGGTTTTTCCACTTTGTTGCCCCAGGCGCGGGTGTCGGTGTAAATCACCCTTCCGCCGGGCAAACCGGCGGCGCGGCGGGTGCGGCTCTCTTGCCAAAAGAGAACCAGAGCAACTAAAAGCAGGAGGAAACCCAAAAAGGCAAGGAACATTAGCCGCTCAAGAAATAAATCAGCGCAAAGGCTGTTAGCGCCACGCAAGCCGCCAACAGCGCGGCGAAACCTAGCCCGCGCAAGGCTCCCGCCGCCATCACCTGCCGTCCATGTTGGGCGTGCAGGGCGGTTCCGGCTGCCATCTCTGCCTGGTTGGCAGATTCTTGCCCGTGCAGGCGATACTGCCAGGCGCGGCGGCAGTACAGGTAAGAGCCAATATCAGAGGCGCGGATGGTTTTCATAGAATGTTTATTCTATCTTGAATCGACCGTTTTGTCACAAATTCTCACCCGTTGAATCTTACGCCTTACTCTCTGACAAAGACCTTTTCGTTGTACTCCCAGTCGTAATTTCCCCTGATGCGAAACTGCAACCCAGCCTTGCTTTGCTCAAAATGTAACTCCACCGGGAAAGAGATAAGTTCCAGCACATTTTCGGCTACACAGCGCATGGGCATATAATCCCAAAACAGGGATGTGTACAGCCTGTTGTTTTCCGCGTCATAATGAATCTGCCATTTGTGAGTCTCCCCCCCGTGCTGCCAATGATATGTGCCGGCATATTGCTCCATCTTGCATGGGTTAGGCTTTATCTCCTCATACGTTGCGCCTAAAAAGGTGATGATTTCCTCAACATACTGCTCCCAATTCTCTTCGCTGGTATCCACCCTCATTTTTGAACCTGGCAATTGGTTGTATATCTCCATTATCTTGGCTTGTTCGTAATCAATGGCGGCAAACATGCTATTTTCATCCACGTATTTGTGGTTTTTGAAATACACATGCAGGTCGTCCCTCTTCAATATCAGTTCCCGCCACCATTGCCCCCGTGCGATAAAGGCTTTTTCCAGGCTTATGCGTAAATTGGGGCGGTGTAAAAGGACGATAACGGGGTGCAGTTCTCCGAGAATCTCTAACACCTGAGAAGAATATTTGACGATGTCATCTTCGTCCCAGACGCTATGGACAAAATATCGGTCGTAGGCATGTAAAAAACACCCTTCGGCAATACATATTTTGCCAGATGCCAGGATCGAATCCCGAAATTCTGCCCATTTTTGCAACATCCCCCCCCGATTCAACTCCATCCCCTCCACCGTATCCAACCCGCCGAACTGAAATTCATTGTGCCGAATGGAATGATTTTCAGACTCTTCATGCACCCAATAGGCTTCCTGTTGTAGAGCGAGTTGCTGATAGACCCTTTTCGATATGCTGGATTTGCCTACGGAAGAGTGTCCGTCTACGATAATTAGTTTTGACTTCATCTGCAAACTCCGTCTATTGGGTCAATTTCTTGGTGTCTGGATGCAAAACATACAGGCTTAACGCGCCTTTTCCAGTGCCGCCCGCAGATTCTGTGGGTTTGCCTTGCCGCCCGCCTTACGCATTACCTGCCCAAAGAGCCAATTTTCCACGCCCGGTTTTCCGGCGCGCCAGTTGGCTGCCTCGGCGGGGAAGTCTGCCAACGTCTCTTCTACCAGGCGGGTAATCAGCCCCTCATCCGAAACCTGCGCCAGTCCCAGCGCCGCAATCACGGTCCCCGCCTCCTGCCCGGTGGCAAACATGCCATCCAGCGCCTTTTTGGCGGAATGTTGATTCACCTCGCCCGAAGCCATTCGCGCCAGCAAATCTGCCAGTTGGCGGGGTTGGATGGAGAGCGAAGCGAAGCCCACTTTTGCGGCATTCATCCGCGCCGAAAGTTCACCCGTTACCCAGGCAAACGCCGTCCGCGCCGCCGACCCGCCGCCTGCCGCCATGACCGATTCGAAGTACCTGCCCGCTTCGTCATTTTCCACCAACTGCCAGGCTTCGGCGCGACTCAGCCCAAACTCCGCTTCCAGCCGGGCGCGTCTTGCCCAGGGCATTTCTGGCAACCGGGCGCGAACTGCCTCCACCCAGGCATCCTCTACCCGAAGGGGGGGCAAATCCGGCTCTGGCAGGTAGCGATAATCGTGGGCATCTTCCTTGCTGCGTTGGCTAAAAGTCGCCTGCGCCGCTTCATCCCAACCTACGGTCTCTTGCAACACCTTGCCGCCTGCCTCCAAAAGGGAGGTCTGACGGGCAATTTCGTAGGTTACGCCGCGTTCCAAAGCCCGAAACGAGTTGAGATTTTTAATCTCCACCTTAGTTCCCAGGGTTTCCGTCCCTGCCGGGCGGATGGAAATGTTCGGCTCGATACGCATCACGCCTTTTTCCAGGTCGCCGCTGTTTACGCCCAAGGTCCGCACCAGGGCGCGGAGGGCTTCCGCATATAGGCGCACTTCCTCAGCGGAGTGGAAATCCGGCTCGGTCACGACTTCCAGCAGGGGAACTCCGGCGCGGTTCAAATCTACCAGGCTGCAAGGTTCGGCGGTCAGATGGGTGAGTTTGCCGGTATCTTCTTCCAAGTGCGCTCGCCGAATGCGTATCAGCCGCTCACCTTGCGAGGTTTGCAAAAGTATCTGCCCCTGTTCCGCCAGCGGCTGCTCGTACTGCGAAATTTGATAGCCTTTGGGAATATCTGGGTAGAAGTAATTTTTACGGGCAAAGATGCTCACCGGGTTCACCCGGCAGCCCAGCGCCAGCGCCACCCGCAGGGCATATTCCACCGCCGCCTGGTTTACCACCGGCAGAGTGCCGGGGTGTCCGGCGCAGACCGGGCAAACGGCGCTGTTGGGCGGCGCGGAAACGGAATCGACCACCGGGCAGGCGCAAAACATTTTGGAGCGGGTTTGCATTTCAATGTGGACTTCGAGACCAATGACGGGTTCGTAGGGCATGGGCTTTAGGGAAATGGTGACAGTGGATGGGATGCGATTAAGCCTGGAAGAATACGGGGGGGCGTTTTTCCAAAAAGGCGCTTACGCCTTCTTTATGTTCGGGTAGATGGCTGGCGGCTTCTTGTAGTTGGCTTTCATATTCCAGCGCCTCTGCCAGGTTGGGCAGCATGGTCTTGTTGAACAAGCGTTTGCTTAGCCCAAACGCCCCCAGAGCAGAGCCAGTGAACCGTTCTGCGAGGAGGGTTGCGGCACTTTGCAAGGTTTCAGCCGGGTAAACGTGGTTGACCAAGCCCCAGGCGAGAGCCTGTTCTGCCGGGATGGGCGCGTTGCTGAGGGTGAATTCGCTTGCCCGTCCCAAACCAATCAGCGCGGGTAAAAGCAGCCCCACCCCGGAATCCGGAATCAGTCCAATGCCGTTGAATCCGACCACGAAGCGGGCATCCTCCGAAGCCAGGCGCAGGTCACAAGCTAGGGCGATGCCCAGGCTTGCTCCGGCGCAAACGCCATTGACGGCGGCGATGACTGGTTTTTCCAACTGCCGAATTTGTAAAATGAGAGGGTTGTAGGTTTCCAACAGGTGCTGACGGTAAGACATGCTCTCGCCGCCGCCGCGCATTTCTTCAATATCCTGCCCGGCGCCAAAGACTTTGCCTGTGCCGGTGAGGATGACCACCCTGGTTTGCGAATCTCGGAGGGCTTGCCGGAAGGCGGTTTGCAGTTCCAGAATGAGCGCCAGGTTAAAGGCATTGGCTTTGGGGCGGTCTATGGTAAGCCGCAGAACGCCCTGATGAAGTTCGGTGTGTAAGTGAGGCATGGTTTACTCTCCTATGAAAAGTGCGTAATCCGCTGCCGGGTTGCGCTGCGAATTACGCACTGGAGTTCGCTTGGGGGCGAGGGTTATTCCAGCAGGTCAAGGTCGTCATCCACCGAGTCGTCATCGCTGGCGTTAATTTCCAGTTCCATGTCGTCTCGTTCCAGGTGTACCCATAACCAAAGCACCTGCCCATCTTCGGTGTCTACGCTCCGCGCCGCTAAAATGGGGGTGGTTGTTTCCATGCCGGTTTCGTCTCTGTAGTGCAGGTCTATCGGTAGGCGGTCGCGCCAACGGCGATAGCAACGCTCCACGAGAGCGGGTCCGTTAAAAGTCCGCAACCGGGTGCGAGCGGTGTGAGAAAAACGGCGGGTCTCATTTAAACCCAGCGCCCAGCCATCTTGCACGGGTTCAAAAAGAGGGGTTGGTCCTTCAATAATTGTAATTTTGTCTTCCATAGGGGCTTCCTGTCGAATTTCCACATCATACCATGAGTTCCGCCTCGCCGGTTTGCCGGGCGAGACTTCCATGTATCAATTTTACTTTGTGAAAATTTACGCGCTTATTATCTTATGTTATACTTCGCCCGTTCTTTGCCAATCTCTGCCTATGGAGAATGATGTATGTTACTAGAATATGCCGCTATCGGCATGATGATTTTTGTAACGGCGATTGTTGCTGTCATCGCCATCGTGTTGGGGACAATCTTCGGTCCAAACAAACCGAACCAAAAGAAAAACATGCCTTATGAATCCGGGATGAATCCCATCGGACCCGGAACGCGCCGAATCCCGGTGCGTTTTTATCTTGTTGCCGTCCTCTTCATCCTGTTCGACCTGGAAATCGTCTTCTTCCTGCCCTGGGCAATTGCCCTGCGCGAGTTGGGGATGTATGGTTATCTTGCAATGGTTGTCTTCAACATTCCCATCATTATCGGTTTCATTTACGAATGGAAAAAAGGAGGCATGGAATGGGAGTAGAGCAAAAATTAGGCGAAATGGGCGTTGTTACCGCCCGCCTGGAGGATGTGGTGAATTGGGGGCGTACCAATGCCATGTGGCCCATGCTATTTGGCTTGGCTTGCTGCGCCATTGAGATGATGTCTGCCCAAGCCGCCAATTACGATATGAGCCGCTTCGGCATGGAACTGATGCGCCCAAGCCCTCGTCAGAGCGACCTGATGATTGTTGCCGGGCGGGTGAGCCGCAAAATGGCTCCTGTATTGCGCCGTTTGTACGAACAAATGCCAGACCCCAAGTGGGTTATCGCCATGGGCGATTGCGCCTCTTCTGGCGGCGTTTTTAATAATTACGCGGTAGTGCAAGGGGTGGATGAAATTGTGCCGGTAGATGTATACGTCTCTGGTTGCCCGCCCCGCCCCGAAGCCCTCATTCACGGCGTTGTCACCCTGCACGAAAAAGTTCGCAAAGAAAAGATAAAGGACTGGGCTTAATGATGAGCGAAAAATTGAGCCAACACATCACCTCCCTGGTGGAAAAATTTGAAGGGACAACCGCCGAATTTGCCGGGGAGACGACCGTTATTATCCCCGCCGAAAGAATCGAGTCGGCTGCCCGTTTCATTCATGACTACCTCGGCTTCAAATTTCTCTCCTGTCTCACCGCCGTAGATTACTACCCGCAGGATGAACCCCGCTTTCATCTCTTTTACCGCTTCAACTCCATTCCAGAAGCCCTCTCCCTCAACGTCCGCGTTCCCGTCTCTGGCATCAACCCCAGTATCTCTACCCTCGAGAAGGTCTATAGCAACGCCAACTGGCACGAGCGCGAAGTGTACGACCTCTTTGGCATCAAATTTGAAGGGCACTCAGACCTGCGCCGCCTCGTCATGCCTGCCGACTGGCAAGGACACCCCCTCCGCAAAGACTACCCCCTCGGTTACGAAGAACCCCAATACACCTTCAACTACGAAGAAATTTCCGTCCGCAAGCCCAAGGGCAGCCGGGAGTAAACCATGACGGATATAAAAGAAGTCTCCTACGAAGAAATTCGTCACCTCGTCTCCGACCGCGCCCTTGAGGGCGAAACCATGCTCCTCAACATGGGTCCGCAGCATCCCTCCACGCATGGCGTGCTGCGCTTGTTGCTGGAACTGGACGGCGAAAAGGTCGTCAACTGCATTCCCGATGTCGGCTTTTTGCATACCGGCATCGAGAAAAACATGGAATCCAAGACTTATCAAAAAGCCGAGGTGATGACCGACCGCATGGATTACATGAACCCCCTCGGCAACAACCTCACCTACGTTTTGGCGGTAGAAAAACTGGTCGGGTTGGATGTGCCGGAGCGGGCGCAAGCCATTCGCGTCATCCTGGCGGAATTGCAGCGCATTTCCTCGCACCTCGTCTGGCTCGGCACCTCCGCCCTGGACGTTGCGGCGATGTCGGTCTTTTTGTACTGCTTCCGCGAACGCGAACAAATCCTCAACATCTTCGAACTGGTCTCCGGTCAGCGCATGATGACCACCTACTTCCGCCCCGGCGGTTTATGGCGGGATGTGCCATCCGGTTTTGAGCAAGCCGTGCGCGAATTTTTAGAAGTCATGCCGCACCGGATTGACGAATACGAAGCCCTGCTGACAAAGAACCCCCTCTTCCTGGACCGCACCCTGGGGATTGGTTCCATTTCAGCAGAGGATGCTCTCAATTGGGGTCTTACCGGCGCAACCCTCCGCGCTTCGGGCGTTTCTTACGACCTGCGCCGCTTTGCACCCTACTCTGGCTACGAACAATACGACTTTGAAATCCCCCTCCGTACCGAAGGCGATGTGTACGCCCGTTACATCGTCCGTATTCTGGAAATGCGTCAGTCGCTGCGAATCATCGAGCAAGCCCTCCGCAAACTTCCGGCGGGACCGGTGCGCTCCAGCAACCGAAAATTTGTCCCCCCGCCCCGCTCCGAAATCGGTACAAGCATGGAGGCGCTCATCCACCACTTCAAACTGTGGACAGAAGGCTTCAGCGCCCCTCAGGGTTCGGTTTATGTCGCCACCGAATCGCCGCGAGGCGAATTGGGCTGCTTTTTGGAAAGTGACGGCGGACCCAAACCCTACCGCGTCCACTTCCGCACCCCCTCTTTTGATAATTTGCAGGTTCTGCCGAAACTCTCCAAAGGCTTCCTGGTCGCCGACCTGGTTGCCATCATCGGCTCGGTGGACATTGTTCTAGGAGATATTGACCGATGAGCCTCACCAACCAATACCCCGATGAAGTGCAAGCCATTTTTGCCAAATACCCCTCCAGACGCTCGGCAGTGATGCCGCTTTTATATCTCGCCCAGCGCGAGGAAGGCTACATCAAAAAAGAATCGATGGAAGAGATTGCTGCCTTGCTCGACCTGGACACGACCGAAGTCGCCGCCATTGTAGGCTTTTACAGCATGTATCATGATGAAAAAGCCGGAAAATACCGCATTCAGGTCTGCACCGACATCTCTTGCGCCCTGCGCGGTGCAGATACCTTTCTGGAGCATCTCTGCGACAATATCGGCATCAAGGTTGGCGAAACCACCCCGGATGGCTTGGTGACGATTGAAGAAGTGAAGTGTCTGGCAGGCTGCGATAAAGCCCCCATGTTCCAACTCCAGGATGGCGACAAAGTCTCCTACCACGAGAATATGACGGTAGACAAGACGATGGAATTGGTGGAAGCCCTGCGAAAGGCGCAGGCGCAAAAATAAGCGGCATGTCTGAGTTTGATATTCAAAAGCAGGTTGAATATTGGCGCAATGGCGCGACAGATGCGCTGGATGCTGCCAACGACATGATATTGCGAGACAAAAGAATTTTATTTGGATTGTTTTTTCTGCACTTGGCTGTTGAGAAGATATTAAAGGCGCATGTCTGTCGTAGAACGATGAACTTTGCGCCGCGCCTTCATAACTTGGTTCGGTTGGCGATACTTGCAGAAATAGCATTGAGTGACGAGCAGATAATGACGCTTGCATCTCTTAATGAATTTAGTCTCGAGGGAAGATACCCTGAAACTTGGGCAGAGCCGCCAACGCCTGAGCAGGCAGAAGTATATCTTCTTCGTTCTCGGCAGGTGTTTGAATGGTTGATGAATCTATTGTAAAAGCAGTCAAAATGTACCTGCGGGCTGTTCAAGCGGAGGGCATCCCTGTTAAGGCTGGCGTTTTGTTTGGTTCGTTTGCCGTTGGAAGAGCGCATGAATGGAGTGATATTGACCTGATGGTCGTCTCTCCGAGATTTGACGGAAAACGCCAACGCCGAGACATTGATTTACTCTGGTATGTAGCCGCGAAAACCGATAGCCGCATTGAGCCGATTGCCGTTGGCGAAAAGCAATACGCCGAAAGCCACGACAGCGTCATTATCGAAATTGCCCGTAGAGAAGGGCAAATCATTCCATTAGCAGATTGAGAGTTTTATGACCCATATCCTTCTGCGTCACCGGGATATTCCCGACATCAAAAATATCGAAGTCTACAAGCAAAACGGCGGTTTCCAATCGCTGCAAAAGGCGCTGACTGCGATGCAGCCCAAGCAAATTGTGGAGGAAGTAAAAGCCTCCGGTTTGCGTGGGCGCGGCGGCGCGGGCTTCCCCACCGGCGTAAAGTGGTCTTTCCTGCCGGATACCATCTTCCCCCACTATGTCGTCTGCAACGCAGACGAATCCGAACCGGGGACTTTCAAAGACCGCGAGATTATGGAAAGCAACCCCTACCAATTTCTGGAAGGCGTTGCCATTTCCTGTTTCGCGGTAGGCGCACAGGAAGGCTACATTTACCTGCGCGGCGAGTTTTACCCGGTTGCCCAACACCTCGATGCCTGCATCGCCGAGATGGAAAAGCAAGGCTACCTGGGCGATAACCTCTTCGGCACCCAAACCTCCATCCGCCTCAAGACTCACCTCGGCGCGGGGGCTTACATCTGCGGCGAAGAAACCGCCCTGCTGGAATCGCTGGAAGGCAAACGCGGGCAGCCCCGTTTGCGCCCACCCTTCCCGGCGGTTGTGGGTTTGTATGGCAAGCCCACCGTCATCAACAATGTGGAAACTCTCTCCAACCTGCCTTACATCGTGGAACACGGTTCGGCGGGGTATCGCCAATTTGGCACCGAGAAAAGCCCAGGGACGAAAATCTTCTCCCTTTCTGGCAATGTGAACAAGCCCGGAAACTACGAGCTGCCTCTCGGAACCACCTTCCGCGAGCTGATTTTTACGCACGGCGGCGGCATTCAGAACGGCAACAAACTTCGTGCCATTATGCCCGCCGGGGCTTCCTCCTCCATCATCCGCGTAGACGACCAGACCTTCGACAAGGTCATGGATACCCCCATGGACTACGAAAATGTCCAAAATGTCGGCTCCCTGCTCGGCTCCGCCTCGGTCATCGTCATAGACGACACCCACAGTATGGATTGGGTCATCAATAAGACAATCGAGTTCTTCAAACACGAATCTTGCGGCAAATGCACTCCATGCCGTGACGGGAATTACTGGATGCTGCAACTGACCGAGAAAATTCACGCCGGTCACGCCACCATGAAGGACGTGCAACTTTTGGATACGGTTGCCGCCCAAATGTACGGTAAATGCCTGTGCGCCCTCGGCGACTTCTCCACCATGGCTGTCCGCACCGCCATAGATCGTTTCCCCGAAGATTTTGAGAAAGTCGCTGGTAAGGCGTAACGGGCGATTCGAGTACTCGATAATTCGATAACTTGAGTATCGGAATGTCGAATACCGAATAACGAATATCGGAATACCGGGTATCGAATAACTATGACAAAACTTATCAATCTCAATATCAACAACACCCCCGTCACCGTCCCCGAAGGAACACTCGTGGTGGATGCCGCCAAAAAAATCGGCGTGGACATCCCCGTCTTTTGCTACCACCCCAAGATGGAGCCGGTTGGCATGTGCCGCCAATGCCTGGTGGAAATCGGCAGACCGATGATAGACCGCGCCACCGGCAAACCCGTCCTTAACGAAGACGGCAGCCCCAAACTGCAATTTGGTCCCAAACTGGAAACATCCTGTACCACCCCGGTTTCGGAGGGCATGGCGGTTCTCACCGAAACCGCCAAAGCCAAAGGCGGGCAAAAAGAAATTATCGAACTCCTGCTCACCTCCCACCCGCTGGATTGCCCCGTTTGCGACAAGGGCGGCGAATGCCCCTTGCAAAACCTGACGATGGAACATGGCGCGGGCGAAAGCCGCTTCTTGTTTGACGAAAAACACCACGCCGAAAAACACGTCCCCCTCGGCGACTTGATTTTCCTCGACCGCGAGCGTTGCATCCAATGCGCCCGCTGCATCCGCTTCCAGGACAAAATCGCCGGGGAGCCTGTCCTCGGCTTTTATCAGCGTGGGCGCAACACGGATGTCGTCACCTACTCCGACCCCGGCTTCGATTCGGTCTTTAGCGGCAACACCACCGACATCTGCCCGGTAGGCGCACTCACCACCGCCGACTTTCGTTTTGGGGCTCGCCCCTGGGAACTAAAGCACGCCGCCTCGGTTTGCGCTCAATGCCCGGTTGGTTGCAACCTCACTTTTGACGTGCGCCGCGAAGCCAAAACCGGCGGCGGTTACGTCATCAAACGCGCCATGCCCCGCCAAAACGAGCAGGTGAACGAAATTTGGATGTGCGACAAAGGGCGCTTCAGCGGGTATCAATTTACCGAAGCGGAAACCCGCCTCCGCCTGACTCCTGTCGAAATGGAATCCGCTCTCAGACGCGCCTCTGATATCTTGGCGCAATCCAAGTCGGAAACTGTCTTCCTGGCTGGCGGACGACTTGCCAACGAAGACCTCTTCACCCTCAAAAAATTTGCCGCCGCTCTCGGCGCTCAAGCATACCTTTACACTCAGCACGGCGGCGGAGAGTTCACCACCGCCTACGGGCTGACCTCCGGCTCCAACCTGGGCGACCTGGGCAAAGGTGATGTCATTCTCGTTGTCGCCTCTGACCTGTATAACGAAGCCCCGCTCTGGCATTTGCGCCTTAAAGCCGCTGCCGGGCGCGGTGCAACCCTCATTGTTGCCAACGCCCGCGCTACCAAACTGGATGAATTCTCCACATTCGTTGTTCGATATTCGTATGGCGATGAAGTGGAGACGGTGAAGGGCTTGCCCGCAAAGGAAAAAATTGGCGAAGCCCTGAAAAACGCCGCCAACCTGGTCATCTTCTACGGTGCGGATGGTTTGGGGCTGGCAGGGACAACCGCCCTGGCGCAAGCCTGCGCCGACCTGGTGAAGGAACGCGCCGGTAAAGCCAATAACGGCTTGGTGGGCGTTTGGTCCAGCCCCAATCAGCAGGGCGCGCTGGAGATGGGTTTGCGCCCGGCGCAAAACCTGGCTGCCGAACTGCGAGGTAAGACCGTTTACCTGCTCGCTGCCGACCTGGCAGGCGATGACCCCGCCCTGGCGCAAGCCCTGAAGGGCGCGAAAGCCGTCATTGTGCAGGATGTTTTGCAGACCGCCAGTGTTGCTCTGGCGCAGGTCGTTTTGCCCGCCTCGGCATACACCGAGCGCGAAGGGACGTTTACCAACGGCGAGCGCCGTGTTCAACGTTTTTACCCGGCTGTGCCCAATGTTGCCACCTCCCGCCCGGATTTTTCGCTTCTGGCGGCAGTTGCCAAAGGCTGCGGCGTTGACCTGGAAGGTCGCTCTACCCTGTTGGTGATGAATGCGATTGCCGCGCAGGAAAGCGCCTTTGCTGGGCTTTCTTACGCCAAACTGGCAGAGGTTTCGGAGCAGTACCCGCTGATTGGACGCGGGGATTTGTATTATGGCGGTACAGGCTACGAGAATAAACAAGGCTTGGGCGTTACCTTAGCCCCCGCCGAAGCAGTCACTCCGCTGAACATCCCCTATGCTGCCCTGCGCCCCAAAGAAGATGAACTGCTCGGCGTGCCGGTGACGAAACTGTACGATGACGGGACGACTCTCGCCCCGGCGAAATTGCTGGCGGCGCATGTAGAACGGTATCGCGGCGTTGTGTTGCACCCTGCCACAGCGGAGAAACTTGCCCTGGGCAACGGCGAACAGGCTGAGGTTCGGTTGGGCGGGGCGCGGTATCTTGCTAAGGCGCTGGTAGATGCCTCCATTTCCACCGGCGTTGTTCTCATCCCCCGCAGTATGGGCATTGCTCTTACAGAACCGGCGGTTGTGCAGGTTTCTGCCGCCGAGAAAGCGCAGGAGGCATAAATGGATTGGTGGCTTATTGTTGAGTGGTTGATTAAGGCGGTTGTGCTGGTGCTGGTGCTGCTGACTGGCTTTGCCTACCTGACCCTGTTTGAGCGCCGTGTACTGGCATTTATGCAGGTTCGCATTGGTCCCAACCGTGCCGGTCCGCAGGGTTTGTTGCAACCGGTTGCGGATGCGGTCAAACTGATTTTTAAGGAAGAACTCATCCCCGATAAGGTGGAGAGGCTGATATTTATCCTCGCCCCGATTATTACGGTTGTTCCGGCGGTTGTGATTGCGGCAGTCGTCCCTTGGGGTCCGCCTGTGCCCTTCCCTGTGTTTGGGCGCACCATCACCTTGCAGATGGCGGATATTAGCGTGGGGATTCTGTACATCACCGCCATTGCCTCCATCGCCGTGTATGGGATTGTACTGGCGGGTTGGGCATCCAACAACAAGTATGCCATGTTGGGCGGGTTGCGCTCCTCGGCGCAGATGATTTCTTACGAATTGGCGCTCACCCTGGCGTTTGGGACTGCTGCCCTGATGGCGGGTTCGCTGCGGGTGATTGACATCGTAGAGGCGCAGAAGGGCGTTTGGTTTGCGCTCGTGCAACCGGCGACTGCCATCATCTTTTTAGTGGCGACCCTGGCGGAAGTGAACCGCGCTCCCTTTGACATGCCCGAAGCCGAACAGGAACTGACCGCCGGGTATCACACCGAATACTCTGGCATGAAGTTTGCGCTCTTTTTCATGGCGGAATACATCAAGATGATTGCGATTTCGGCAATTGCGGCAACCCTGTTCTTTGGCGGCTACCGTGAGTTTTCGTTTTTGCAGAATACCTGGTTTAGCGTTGACCAAAACTGGTGGCTGGGTCCCATTTACCTGTTTCTGAAGGTGGTTGTCCTGCTCTTCTTTATGGTTTGGGTTCGCGCCACCCTGCCGCGCATTCGCTATGACCGCCTGATGGCATTCGGCTGGAAGGTGATGCTGCCTCTCGCCCTGATTGAAGTGATGATTACTGGTTTGTTTGTGGTGCTTGGTTTGCCTTGGTATGTCAACACCCTCCTGGCTCTTATTCCGTTTTTGGGGGCAGTGTACCTGGTGGACCGGGCATTGACGAAGAAAGAAACGTTTGGGAGGTTGTCTCATGGCTCAAAATGAGAAAAGCCTGCTGGGAAAAGTTCAGGATGCGTTGCACGGTTCCATGTTATTGGAACTGACCAAAGGTATGATAACAACACTGTACGCCTTTTTCTTTGAAAAGAAGGTGACAGTGCAATACCCGGAGGAAAAACGCCCTGTTTCTGCCCGCTTTCGCGGCAGGCATGTGTTGAATCGTTACGAAAACGGCTTGGAAAAGTGCATCGGATGCTCACTCTGTGCCGCCGCCTGCCCGGCAGATGCGATTTTTGTCGAATCGGCAGAAAACACGGATGAGAAGCGTTTTTCCCCCGGTGAGCGTTACGCCAGCACCTACGAAATTAACATGCTGCGCTGCATCTACTGCGGCTTTTGCGAAGATGCCTGCCCCACCGAGGCAATTACCCTGGGCGACAACTACGAACTCTCCTTTACCGACCGCCGTCAGGCGCTCTACACCAAAGATATGCTCCTCGTACCGGTTCTCCCCGGCGGGCAGCCCACCCCGCAGGTCACTGCGCCGGGAGAGTTTACCCGCTCTGTTCCGGCAATGAAAGACCCGCAGGATTAAGCGAGGCGATGCGATGACTTTTGAACTGGTTCTCTTTTTCATCCTTGCCGCCATTGCAGTGGCAACCGCTGTCGGAATGGTTCTGAGCAAAAATTCCGTCTATGCCGCCCTGTACCTGGTGACGAACTTCATCAGCGTAGCCATTTTTTACCTGCTATTGGATGCGCCCTTCATCTCCCTGGCGCAGGTGACGGTTTACGCAGGCGCGATTATGGTGCTCTTCCTCTTCGTCATCATGCTCCTCGGCGCAGAAAAAATCGCTCCTGAACTGAATTGGCGCGATATGGCAATTCCGCTCGTCCTCGCGGCTGCCCTGATGGTGGAAGCAGGCTTGCTCTTCGTTCAGCGTTTCTCCCAACCCTTCACTGCCTCCGCCGATGGCGCGGCATTCGCCGACCCCATGAGCATGTCCGTTACCCTGTTTGTAGATTACCTCCTCCCCATTCAGGTGACGGGTGTTCTTCTGTTGGTGGCGATGGTTGGCGCAATTGTCCTCTCGAAACCCGAAAAGAAAGGGCAAGCATGATACCGACCCATTTTTACCTGGCGCTTTCCGCCATTCTATTTTCCATTGGCGCTTTGGGCGTTTTGGTGCGCCGCAACGCCCTGGTCGTCTTCATGTCCATCGAACTGATGCTGAACGCCGCCAACCTGACGATGGTTGCCTTTGCGCGACAGTACGGTTTGCAAAGTGGACAAATTTTTGTCTTTTTCGTCATGGCAGTTGCGGCGGCGGAGGTTGCAGTGGGCTTGGCGCTCATCGTCACCATCTACCGCTCCCGCCAAACCATTGATATTGATGACATGAACCGGTTGAAGGGATAAAGCCATGTTCCTGAGCGAAACAGTTCTCAACCCCATCTTCAGCCTGGCGCCCTGGATTGTGTACTTCCCGGTCATTGGCTTATTACTGAACATCATTTTCGGCGGCTGGTTTATGAAGCACACCTGGGGCGAAACTGCCGTTGGCGCAGTTGCCTCGCTGGCATCCTTCTCCGCCTTTGTCGTTGCTGCGTTGCTGGCAGTAGCCCTCAACGGTCAGCACGGCGAAGCCGCCCTTGCCACAGTCGCCCCTTGGATACACATCGGCACCCTGCATCTGGATTGGGCGTTCCGGGTGGACAGCCTCTCCACGACCATGATGCTGGTCGTCTCCGGCGTAGGAACCCTCATACACATCTACGCCATCGGCTACATGCACGAAGACGTGCGCTTTAAGCACGACATAGCGCGTTACCGGCGCTTTTTTGTTTTCCTCAACCTCTTCATCGCCGCCATGATGATTTTGGTCAGCGGCAATTCCTACATGATGCTCTTTGTTGGCTGGGAAGGCGTGGGTTTAGCCTCCTTTCTGTTGATTGGCTTCTGGTACGACATGGACACCCTCGGTCGCCCTTCCTGGGCGAACTCCAACGCCGCCAAAAAAGCCTTCATCACCAACCGCGTAGGCGACTTTGGCTTCCTCCTTGCCGCCATGATGATGTTCTGGAAATTTGGCTCCACCGATTTCGACCTGGTCTTTGCCAAAGTGGCAGAAGTTTCCCACCACGAACCCTGGGTCATTCTGTGGATTACCATTTTCCTGCTCGTGGGCGTTGCCGGTAAATCCGCGCAGATTCCCCTTTACATCTGGCTGCCGGATGCAATGGCAGGTCCCACCCCTGTTTCGGCGCTGATTCATGCCGCCACAATGGTCACAGCGGGCGTGTACCTCGTCACCCGCTCCGCCCCCATCTACATGCTCAGCCACGACGCCCAATACATTGTCGCCACTGTCGGCGCGGTGACGGGGCTTTTCGCCGCCACCATCGCTGTTGGGCAATATGACCTCAAAAAAGTCCTCGCCTACTCCACCATCAGCCAATTAGGCTTCATGGTTGCGGCGGTGGGCATGGGCGCGTTTGTGGCAGGCATGTTCCACCTCATGACCCACGCCTTCTTCAAGGCGCTTCTCTTCCTTTCCGCCGGTTCCGTCATCCTCGGCATGGAACGCGGACACCATCACGCCGCCCACCATCACGGCGGACACGGCGACCACCACGAAGTATTCGACCCCGGCGACATGCGTAACATGGGCGGGCTTCGCAAAACCATGCCGGTCACGTTCTGGCTCTACATCATCGGCACCCTGGCGCTCGCGGGCATTCCGCCCTTTGCCGGGTTCTGGTCCAAAGACGAAATTCTGCTGGATGCCTCCCTGCACTTCCCCCATGTGTATTGGATTTTGACCGCAGCCGCCTTTCTTACCGCCTTCTACATGGGCAGACAAATTTGGATGGTCTTCTTTGGCGCGCCTCGCCACGAAGCCGCCGCCCATGCCCAAGAAAGCCCCCTCATCATCACCCTCCCGCTGATGGCGCTTGCCGCCCTCTCGGTTGTGGGAGGCTTCTTCAACATCCCCGCCGAAGGCTTTCACCAACTGGGGCATTGGCTCATGCACACCATTGGCGAGATGGAAATTCCGCCCTTTAGCCTGACGGTTGCGGGCGTTTCCACTGCCTTGGCGCTGGTCGCCATCTTCTTCTCCTGGCTGCTCTACGGGCGGACACCCCTCAAAACCGGCCAACCCGACCCGCTAAAGAAGCCTCTGGGGCTACTCTTTGTAGGCATGGAAAACAAATGGTTTATAGACGAAGCCTACAAATTCGCCTTCATTGACCGTTACTACGACCTGGCAGACTTCCTGGCACAAAAAGTAGATTGGGACTTTTGGCACGAATGGTTCCACAACTCCGTCATTGCCAAAGGATTTGTGGGCTTGGCGCGTTTTCTGGCAGACCCCATAGACCTGGGTCTGATAGACCGAGTCTCCCACTTGCTCAGCGACCTGGTAAGCGCCTCCGCAGGCGGGTTGCGAAAACTGCAAACCGGCTTTGTTCGCTCTTATGCCCTTTCTGTTTTGCTGGGCGTTGTCGCCATTTTGGGATATTTGCTTCTCAAGTAATCACTCATCTTCAGTCTCTAATCTCTAACGAATGTCCCGTATCTCCACCCCGAGGTAGAACATGAATTTTCTTTTTGAACCCCTTTCTCTCGTGACCTTCTTCCCCCTGCTGGGCGTGCTGGCTCTGCTGTTTCTCAACAGCGAAGCCAAACCCGCCATCCGCTGGACGGCGCTGGTCTCCTCCCTGCTCACCTTTGCCCTTTCGCTGTGGGTCTTCTTCTTCAGCGGGCAATACAACCCCGCAAGCGGAGAACTGCAACTGGTCGCCAAATACGACTGGATTCAGGTCGCAGGCTGGAACATCCGCTACTACCTGGCAGCGGACGGCTTGAGCATTCTCCTCATCCTGCTCACCACCTTCCTCACCCCCATCTCCATCCTCTCCACCTGGACGGCGGTGCAGGAGCGGGTAAAGGACTTCATGCTCTTCTTCCTCCTGCTCGAAGTCGGCATGTTGGGCGTGTTTGTGGCGCAGGATTTATTCCTGTTCTACATCTTTTGGGAATTCACCCTCGTCCCCATGTACTTCCTCATTGGCATTTGGGGCGGTCCCAACCGGCTCTATGCGGCGGTCAAGTTCTTCCTTTACACCATGGCAGGCTCCATCCTCATGCTGCTCGCCATCCTGTGGATAGGCATCAACGGCGGCACCTTCTCTGTGCCGGAACTGATTGCTCAGGGGAACATCCCGGCGGATATTCAGATGTGGCTCTTTGTTGCCTTCACCGCCGCCTTCGCCATCAAAGTCCCCATGTGGCCCCTGCACTCCTGGCTGCCGGATGCTCACGTAGAAGCCCCTACCGCTGGCTCGGTTATCCTTGCGGGCGTTCTGCTCAAGATGGGTACTTACGGCTTCCTGCGCTTCAACCTGCCTCTCTTCCCCCAAGCCGCCCTGCAAGCCGCCCCGGTGATTGGCTGGCTGGCGGTCATCGGCATCCTTTACGGTGCGGCGGTTTCCTACTCGCAAAAAGACGTTAAAAAACTGGTGGCATACTCCTCCGTCAGCCACCTCGGCTTTGTCATGCTTGGCATGTTTGCCATGAACGAACAGGGCATTACCGGCGCTATTTTGCAGATGGTTAATCACGGTCTCAGCACCGGCGCCCTCTTCTTACTGATAGGGATGATTTACGAACAAACCCATACCCGCGAAATTAAAGTGTACGGCGGCTTGTGGAAGATTACCCCGGTCTTCGGCTCGCTCATGCTCATTGCTTCGCTTTCTTCCATGGGCTTGCCCGGTCTCAATGGCTTCGTAGGCGAGTTTACCATCTTGCTCGGCGCGTTTGGCTCGGCAGCCTATGGCTCTTACTGGTTTGCCATTCTCTCCGCCATCGGCGTTATCCTCGCCGCCATCTACATCCTGTACATGTTCCAAAAAATGTTCCTCGGACCTGCTGGCGAAATCACCCATCACCACGAACTAAAAGACCTCAACTGGCGCGAAATTGTCACCCTGCTGCCCTTGCTGGTTCTCATGTTCTGGATTGGTCTCTTCCCTCAGCCCTTTTTTGACCTGATGGCTCCGGCAGTGCAAAACCTGCTGACGGTTCTCAAGTAGCAACTGCCCTGGAGTGGCTATGACACAACTCGACTTTCTGGTCATCCTGCCGGTTACGTTTTTGGCGCTTTGGGCGTCCCTGCTCTTGCTGGCAGATGTTCTATTCCTGAAGGGGCAAAAAGCCATCCTGGCGCTCTTGGCGGCAGTGGGCTTGGCAGTCACTTTGGGCTTAACCCTCACCCAATCCGGCGCTCATTCTGCCTCCGCTTTTGGGGGTATGGTGGTTTTGGACGGCTTTTCCAACTTTTTAGCGGCTCTATTCTCTCTCATCGGTTTACTGGGTGTAGCGGTAGCCTACGGTTACAACCGCCGCATGGGAATTGAGCGCGGCGAATACTACGCTCTCATCCTGTTCAGCGTCTCTGGCATGATGTTGATGGCGCAAGCAACCGACCTGCTGATGGTCTTTCTCGCCCTGGAACTGCTCTCCATCCCGCTCTACGTCCTTGCCGCCTTTGCCTACCCCCGCGCCTCCTCCGAAGAAGCCGGGCTTAAGTACTTCCTCCTGGGCGCATTCGCCACCGGGTTTGTAGTGTACGGCATCGCCCTCACCTTTGGCGCAACCGGAGTCACCTCCATCCCTGCCATTGCCGCCGCCGTCCAAGCCGGAACTGCCGATACATTCCTCCTCCTCGCAGGTGCAGCTCTCATTCTGGCGGGATTTGGCTTCAAGGTCGCCACTGTCCCTTTCCACATGTGGACGCCGGATGTCTATCAGGGCGCTCCCACCTCCGTCACTGCCTTTATGGCGGCAGGCGCCAAGGCTGCTGGTTTCGCCGCTTTGCTGCGCGTCTTCGCGGTCGCCTTCCCCTCCCTCGCAGCGGATGTCGCCCCCGTGCTTTGGGCGCTTTCCGCTCTCTCCATGCTGGCGGGCAACGTGGCAGCCATCGCCCAAACTGACGTAAAACGCATGTTGGCATACTCCAGCATCGCCCAAGCGGGCTATATCCTCATGGCATTTGTCCCCTTTGCCAACGAAGCAATTCGCCCCTCTTCGGTGGCGGCAGCCCTGTTTTACCTGGTTGCCTACACCTTCACCTCCTTTGGGGCTTGGGGTGTCATCATGTCTCTAGAGAAAGATAGCGGAGAATCTGCCGCCATTGCGGATTTCGCCGGTTTAGGCAAACATAACCCCGCTTTGGCAGTCGCCATGACCGTTTTCATGCTATCGCTCACCGGGCTTCCGCCTACCCTCGGCTTGGTCGGCAAAATGTACCTCTTCCGCGTTGTTGTGGAAGGTGGCTTTTACTGGTTAGCGGTCATTGGGGTTGTCACCTCCCTCATCTCGGCGTTTTACTATCTGCGGGTCGTGCAAACGATGTGGATGAAAGACGGCAAGCCCCAGGTGGCAAAAGAAGACTGGCTCAACTTTGCCATTGCCTTCTCTGCGTTGGCCACCGTTGTGCTGAGTTTTGTGCCTGCCTCCCTGTTCGACTGGGCGAGCCAGGCGGTTTTCTTTACCGCGAGGTGAAGCATTTCTGGAATTACAAAAGGGCTGCCCCAACTTGGGGCAGCCCTTTTTGTTTGGGCAGGCTTAGGGCAATTGGGTGTTACCCATCAGGTAGCGGTCACATTCCCGTGCCGCGCCTCGTCCCTCGGCAATTGCCCACACTACCAGGCTTTGTCCTCGCCGCATATCTCCGGCAGCAAAGACTCCTGCCAGGTTGGTGAGGTACTTTCCGGCGGCGGCTCTGGCATTGCCGCGCTCATCCTGTTGAACGTGTAGGGCGTGGAGCAGACTTTCTTCGGGTCCGAGAAAGCCCAGGGCAAGCAGAACCAACTGCGCCGGGTAGATTCGCTCTGAACCGGGGATTTCACGGGGGCTGAGCCGCCCGTTTTCGTTTCGCCATTCCACTTCCACCGTATGCACTTCCTTTACCCAGCCGTTTTCATCCCCCACAAAGCGTTTGGCGGTGAGGCTGTACTGACGCGGGTCTGCGCCGTACAGCGCCAAATGTTCTTCCTGACCATAATCCAGTTTGTAGGTCTTGGGCCACTCGGGCCAGGGATTCTCCGGGGTGCGGGTTTGGGGCGGGCGGGGCAGAATTTCCAACTGAGTCAGGCTTTTGCAGCCCTGGCGCAGGGAGGTGGCCACGCAGTCGGTTCCCGTATCCCCGCCGCCGATGATGACTACGTCCCTGCCCTGGGCGTGAATGAAATCTCCATAGCCGTTGCGCTCTTCCCAGCCCACCTTTGCCGCGTCCGGGCTGAGCAGGCGGCGGGTATTGCCTTGTAGAAATTGCATGGCAAAGTGAATTCCTTTCAGTCCTCGCCCCTCCAGGGGCAGGTCACGGGGCTGGGTTGCGCCCCCGCACAGGACGATGGCATCAAATTCTTCGCGCAGGTCTTCGGTGGGTTTGTCTTTTCCCACTTCCACCCCGGTAAGGAAGGTGACGCCCTCCGCTGCCAGCAAATCTACCCGGCGTTGCACAACCGCTTTGTCCAACTTCATGTTGGGGATGCCGTAAGTGAGCAGCCCGCCGATTTGGTTGGCGCGTTCATACACGGTGACGAGATGCCCGGCGCGGTTGAGTTGGGCGGCGCAAGCCAGCCCGGCGGGTCCAGAACCTATCACCGCCACCTTTTTGCCGGTGCGAAAGGGCGGCGGCTCCGGGGTAATCCAGCCTTCCGCGAAGCCGCGTTCCACAATGGCATATTCGATGCTTTTGATGCTCACCGGCTCGCCCATGCGCCCGGCGGTGCAAGAGCCTTCACAGGGGGCGGGGCAAACCCTCCCGGTGAACTCTGGGAAGTTGTTGGTTTGGTGCAGGCGTTCCAGCGCCAGCCGCCACTGTCCCCGGTACACCAGGTCATTCCATTCGGGAATCAGGTTGTTGATGGGGCAGCCCGCCGCCATGCCGTTGATGATTTGCCCGGTATGGCAAAAGGGGATGCCGCAATCCATACAGCGTGCCGCCTGGGTTTGCAGGTCTTGCGCCAGCATGGGCAGGTGAAATTCATCCCAGTCTTGCAGGCGTTCTTGCACCGGGCGGTCTTGCGGGGTTTGCCTTGAGTATTCCATAAATCCGGTTGGTTTTGCCATGTCTGCCTCCTAGTTGCCGCTTACCCGCGCAACATCGTTTTTATTCAGTTCAAATGCCGCCATCACGGCTTCTTCGCCGCTTAAACCGGCGGCTTGGACTTGCTGGAAGGCTTGTAACATGCGTTTGTAGTCTTTGGGGATGACTTTAACCAGCCGGGGAGCAAGCGACTTCCAATTCTGGAGCATCCTCTTGCCTTGGGCGCTGCCGGTGTGGCGGATGTGATTTTCCACCAGCCTTTGCAGGGATGCCAGTTCTTCGGCTTCTTCCACCTTTTCCAAATCCACCATTTCCAGGTTGCACAGGCTGGCAAAGTTTCCCTCTTCATCCAAAACGTAGGCAACCCCGCCAGACATGCCCGCCGCAAAGTTGCGCCCGGTTTTTCCCAACACCAGGGCTTTGCCGCCGGTCATATACTCGCAAGCATGGTCGCCCACCCCCTCCACTACGGCGATTGCGCCGCTGTTGCGGACGGCGAATCTTTCGCCTGCCCTGCCGCAGATATATGCCTCGCCGCTGGTTGCCCCGTATAAGGCGGTGTTGCCGATGATGATGTTCTCCTCCGCCGCAAAGGGGGAGGCTTGGGGCGGGTACACGCTGATTTTTCCGCCGGAAAGACCCTTGCCGAGGTAATCGTTAGAGTCGCCTTCCAGCGCCAGGCTAATGCCGCAAGGCAGGAACGCCCCAAAACTTTGCCCGGCAGAACCCTGAAAGTGCAAGCGGATGGTATCTTCGGGCAGCCCTTTTGCGCCGTAGCGCCGGGTTACTTCGCTTCCGAGCATGGTTCCCACCACCCGGTTGATGTTGCGGATGGGCAGGGTGACGTTGACGGGCAGGGATTTCTCCAAGGCGGGGCGACAGACATCCAGCAGGATGCGCTTATCCAGCGTTTTTTCCAGCCCGTGCTCTTGCTTTATCTGACAGGTGTTGCGCCCTTCTTCGGCTTCGTCTGGGCGATAGAGAATTTCGGATACATCCAGCCCTTTGGCTTTCCAATGATTCACGGCACGGCGCACCTCCAACCGGTCGGCGCGCCCGACCATTTCTTCCAGAGTTCTAAAGCCCAACTGCGCCATCAGTTCCCGCACTTCCTGGGCAATGAAGCGCATAAAATTGACCACGTATTGCGGGTCACCATCGAAATTTTTGCGTAGTTCCGGGTTTTGGGTGGCAATTCCGGTGGGGCAGGTGTCCATGTGACAGACTCGCATCATCACACAGCCGAGGGTGACGAGCGGAGCAGTGGCAAAGCCAAACTCCTCCGCGCCGAGCAGGGCGGCGATGACGACATCCCTCCCGGTTTTGAGCTGACCATCGGCTTCCACCACAATCCGGTTTCGCAGGTCGTTTAGCACCAGGGTTTGATGTGTTTCTGCCAGCCCCAACTCCCAGGGCAGCCCGGCGTGTTTGATGCTGCTAACCGGGGAGGCTCCTGTGCCGCCATCGTGCCCGCTGATGAGGACGACATCCGCGTGGGCTTTGGCAACCCCGGCGGCAACGGTTCCCACCCCCACCTCCGAGACGAGTTTGACGCTGATTCGGGCGGCGGGGTTGGCGTTCTTCAGGTCATGAATCAGTTCTGCCAGGTCTTCAATCGAATAAATATCGTGGTGAGGCGGCGGGGAAATTAACCCCACCCCCGGCGTGGAATGGCGCACTTTTGCCACCCAGGGGTACACCTTGCGCCCCGGCAACTGACCGCCCTCGCCGGGCTTGGCGCCCTGCGCCATTTTGATTTGAATCTCCTGGGCGTGAACAAGATATTCGCTTGTGACCCCAAAACGGGCAGATGCTACCTGTTTAATGGCGCTATTGCGCGAATCGCCGTTGGGGAGGGGGCTAAAACGCGCCGGGTCTTCGCCGCCTTCGCCGGTGTTGCTCTTGCCACCGATGCGGTTCATGGCGATTGCCAGGGCTTCGTGCGCCTCCTGGCTGATGGAGCCGTAGCTCATGGCTCCGGTTTTGAAGCGTTTGCAAATCGCCTCCACCGATTCCACTTCCTCCAGCGGCAGGGGCTGGGCAGCGGGTTTGAAGGCGAACAGCCCGCGCAGGGTTCCCAGTTTTTCGGTTTGGTCGTTGATGAGGGCGCTGTATTGCTGGAAGAGGGCATAATTTTGGCTGCGGGTGGATTTTTGCAGGGCGTGGACGGCTTGGGGCGTAAACAAATGGCGCTCGCCCTCGCTTCGCCATTGATACTCCCCGCTTGTGGGCAGGCTGCGGCTGTTTGCCGGGCGTTCCGGGTAGCCGGTTTTGTGGCGGCGGTTGGCTTCTTCGGCTATCACTGCCAGGTCTATGCCGCCAATGCGGGAGGGGGTGAAGGTGAAGTATTTGTCTATGACGCTTTGATGAACGCCGAGCGCCTCAAAAATTTGGGCGCCACAGTAACTTTGAATGGTGGAAATGCCCATCTTGGACATGGTTTTGACCACGCCCTTAATGGCGGCTTTGATGTAGTTTTGGGCGGCTTTTTCGCGGCTGATTCCTGTTAGCACACCCTGAGCAATCAGGTCGTCCAGGCTTTCGTATGCCAGGTAGGGGTTGATGACGGTTGCCCCGTAGCCAATCAGCGCCGCGAAGTGATGCACCTCGCGCGGTTCGCCGCTTTCCAAAATGAGTCCTACCTGGGTGCGGGTTCCCTGGCGGACGAGATGATGATGCAGCCCGGCAACTGCCAACAGCGCGGGAATCGGCGCGTGTTCCCGGTCTGCGCCTCGGTCGGAAAGTATCAGCAGGTTTACGCCTCTGCCAATCGCCGCATCTGCCGCCCCAAAGAGTTCCTCCAGCGCCGCCTCCAGCCCTGCCCCGCCAGAACCGGCGCGGAACAAAATGGGCAAACCGGCGCTTCTAAAGCCCGGAATTTTGGAATGGCGCAGTTGAGCCAACTCTTCATTGGTGAGGATGGGGTAATTGAGCCGGATTTGGTGGCAACTTTGGGGGATGGGTTTGAGCAGGTTGGTTTCCGCTCCCACCATTACCTCGGTGGAGACGACAATTTCCTCCCGGATGGCATCGATGGGCGGGTTGGTGACTTGGGCAAACAGCTGCCGAAAATAGTTGTAGAGCAGTTTGGGCTTTTCGGAAAGGACGGCGAGGGCGGCATCGTTGCCCATGGAGCCAACCGGTTCGATGCCGTTTTGCGCCATCGGAGTCAGGATAACCCGTAAATCTTCTTCCGTGTAGCCGAACACCTGCTGTCGCTGAAAAATCTCGCGGTGTTCGGCGCGGTGTAGCCATTCCGGGCGGGCGGGCGGCAGGTCGGAGAGCGAAACCTGGTACTTTTCCAGCCAGTCGCGGTAGGGGAAGCCTTGCGCCATTTGCTGTTTTATTTCTTCATCCGGCACAATCCGCCCCTGGCGGGTATCTACCAGCAGCATTTTGCCGGGTTCCAGCCTGCCTTTTTGCGCCACTTTTTCGGGGGCAATCTCCAGCACGCCCACCTCCGAAGCCATGACGATTTTCCCCTCGGTTGTGACGTAGTAACGCCCTGGTCGCAAGCCGTTGCGGTCTAAAAGCGCCCCGACTTGGAAGCCATCGCAAAAGCCCATGGCAGCGGGACCGTCCCAGGGTTCCATTAAATTGGCGTGATACTCATAAAAGGCGCGTTTGTCGTCTGGCATGGTTTCGTGGTGCGACCAGGGTTCGGGAATCATCATCATCATGGCGTGTGGCAGCGAGCGCCCCGCCATGACGAGGAATTCCAGCACGTTGTCGAACATGGCGGTATCGCTCCCATCTGCGCCAATGATGGGCAGCGCTTTTTTGATGTCCGCGCCGAACAGGTCGGATTCAAACATCTCCTCCTGGGCGCGGAACCAGTTGACATTGCCGCGCAGGGTGTTGATTTCGCCATTATGGATGACGTAGCGGTAGGGATGGGCGCGTTCCCAACTGGGGAAGGTGTTGGTGCTAAAGCGGGAGTGTACCAGCGCGATGGCGCTTTCCATATCCGGGTCGCTCAGGTCGGGGAAGTAATGTTCCACCTGGTCGGAGACTAACATACCCTTGTACACCAGGGTTTTGTAAGAGAGGCTGGGGATGTAAAAGTATTCTCCGCCTTCCAGCCGCCCCCCGTAGCGGATTTCGTTTTCGGCGCGTTTGCGGATGATGTACAGTTTGCGCTCGAATGCCTGGTCATCCCTCAGCGCGGGGTTGCGCTCGATGAGAATCAGGCGCATTTTTGGCTCGGAGCGTTTTGCCGAATCGCCCAGTTCGTGATTTTTAGTGGGTACGGTGCGCCAGCCGATGACGCGCTGCCCCTCGGCTTCGATGATTTTCTCAAAATGGAGGCGGATGGCGCGGCGGTGAATTTCGTTGCGGGGCAGGTACACCATTCCCACCCCGTATTGACCGGGTTCGGGCAGGTTGAATCCTTTTTCTTCTGCAATTTTCTTTAAGAACTTGTGCGGGGTTTGTATCAACATTCCCGCGCCATCCCCCGTGTTGGCTTCTGCGCCGCGTGCGCCCCGGTGAGTAAGATTCCGCAGGACGGTAAGCCCATCCTGAACGATTTCGTGCGAAACCTTGCCTTGAATATTTGCCACAAAGCCTACGCCGCAGGCATCGTGTTCGTGTTGTGGGTCATATAAACCCTGCTTGGGTGGGAGTCCAGTTCGGCGGCGCTGGTCATCTCCTTCGGTTTTTTTCTTCATGGGCTGTTCTCCTTTGGGTGAGCAAAAACGGGCATAAAAACTTTCAAATTGAATCATTATAAGTACCCAAAACGGGGGGCAAAGTACCCAAAGGGGTACTTTGAGGGATGCTTTCTTCCGGTCTGTTTTTTCTAAACATGGGCAACAAACCCTTCAGGTCGTGATATGATTCCGCCCTGGAGGTTCCCCATGAGCGAAATGCAATACGTTACAGAACAAGATTTTCAACAAGAAGTCCTTCTTTCCCCCTTGCCCGTTTTGGTAGATTTCACCGCCGTTTGGTGCGGTCCCTGTAAAATGATTGACCCCATCGTCAAGCAATTGGCGCAAGAATGGCAGGGAAAAGCCAAAGTTGTAAAATGTGACGCAGACCAAAACCCCAATATCCTTATGCAATACGGCATTATGGGCATTCCCACCATCATGCTCTTCAAAAACGGAGCCGTTGCCGAGCGCGTCACCGGCTATCAACCCAAAGAAAAACTCGCCGCCAAAATGGCTGCCCACCTATAACCGGCTAAGGAGAAACCATGCAAACCCCCTGGGAACAACGCTTTGCTTATGCCATGCACGGCATGTCCAGTTCTGTTATTCGGGAATTGTTGAAACTGACCGAACAGCCCGACATCATCTCCTTTGCGGGCGGCTTACCTGCCCCGCAGGTCTTTCCGGTGCAGCAATTTCGTCAGGCTTGCGACCACGTCCTCGCCACAATGGGCGCTCAGGTGCTGCAATACGGTCCCACCGAAGGCTACACCCCTCTGCGGCAGATGATTGCCACAGACGCCGGGCGTGTGGGCGTAAAAGTGGCGCTTTCCAACGTCTCCATCACCTCCGGCTCTCAGCAAGCCCTGGATTTTCTCGGAAAGCTCTTCATCAATCGCGGCGACTATATCGTTGTCGAATCGCCCACCTACCTGGGCGCTTTGCAAGCCTGGAACGCCTACGGCGCTCAGTACATCTCTGTTCCTTCCGATGAAAACGGCATGATTGTGGACGAATTGGAAAAAGCCCTGCGGGTTGGACCCAAGTTCATTTATGTCCTGCCCAATTTCCAAAACCCCAGCGGCTCCACCCTCACCCTGGAGCGCCGCCAAAAATTGGTGGAACTGGCAGACCGTTACGGCGTGCCGATTGTGGAAGACGACCCCTACGGGCAGTTACGCTACGAGGGTGAACACCTTCCCTCCATCCTCGCTCTCGATAGTCAGTATCGTGGCAGCGCGGAAGTGTACGATGGCAACGTCATCTACCTCAGCACCTTCTCCAAACTCCTCGCCCCCGGCATTCGCCTGGCTTGGGTCATTGCCCCAGAGACGGTGATACGCAAAATGGTGCTTGTTAAACAAGCCGCCGACCTGCACACCTCTTCGTTTAATCAGATTGTGGCGCACGAAGTCGCCAAAGACGGCTTTATAGACGAGCATGTCAAACTTATCCGCGCCACCTACAAAGAACGCCGGGACGTGATGCTGGAAACAATGGAAGAACTCTTCCCCAGCGAGGTGCGTTGGGTGCGTGCCCAGGGTGGCATGTTCCTCTGGACGATTCTGCCCGAAACAATGGACGCGACCGAACTCTTTAAGAAAGCCGTGGAAAAGAAAGTCGCCTTTGTGCCTGGTTCCGCCTTTTACCACGATGGCAGTGGACACAACACCTTACGCATCAATTTTTCCTACTCATCCCCGGAAATGATTCGGGAAGGCATTACCCGCCTGGGCTGGCTCCTGCGCGAACAGGTCGCCGCAACCCGCTAAAGCCCCGGCAGGGGTTCCCATCACCCCTCTCCCAGCGGGAGAGGGGCTTTTTTTCATCTCCCGTTGGGAGAGGGGGCAGGGTAGCGGGTTCGGTTGTATAATCGCCGCCTATGGATTTTCTGGAAAAACTCAACCCTGCACAAAAACAATCTGTCACCGCCGGGGAGGGGGGCATTCTCGTTTTGGCGGGACCCGGCTCCGGCAAAACCCGCGTGCTAACTCAGCGGGTTGCCTACCTCATCGGCTACTTGGGCGTGCGCCCTTATCAAATGCTGGCTGTCACCTTCACCAACAAAGCCGCGAGAGAGATGGAACACCGCGTTCAACAACTGTTGGGGGAAGAAATGACGCGGGGGCTGCTCCTCGGCACTTTTCACTCCACCTGCGCCCGCATCCTGCGCCGGGAATCCGAGCGGTTGCCCGTCTCCAACGAGTTTGTCATCTTCGATGCCGATGACCAGCAAAAAATTGTCAAAAACGCCCTCAAAGAACTCAACCTCAGCGATAAACAATACCGCCCTCCCCTCATTCATGCCGCCATTAGCCGCGCTAAAAACGAACTGATAGAACCGGCAAATTACCCGGTTGTCACCTATCAGGATGAAGCCATCAAACGCATTTACGAGGTCTATCAGCGTCTTTTACGTGCATCCAACGGCGTAGATTTTGACGACCTGCTCCTGCTTACCACCCAACTGCTGGAACAGCACCCCACCGTGCGCGAGAAATATGCCAGCCGCTTTCATCACGTCCTGGTGGATGAATTTCAGGACACCAACATTGCCCAATACACCCTGCTCAAGCACCTCGCCTCGGCGCATGGCAACCTTTTTGTGGTCGGCGACCCAGACCAAAGCGTGTACGGTTGGCGCGGGGCAGACTATCGCAACGTGCAGCGCTTCGAGCGGGATTTTCCCTCCGCCCAGGTCATTTTGCTGGAACAAAATTATCGCTCCCGCCAAATGATTTTAGATGCAGCAATGGCGGTGATAGATAAAGCCCCAGGGCGGCGCAAAAAGAAATTGTTCAGCGACCGGGGACAGGGGGAGAAAATCACCTTTTACGAAGCCCTGGATGACTACGCCGAAGCCAGTTTTGTGGTGGATACCATTGCTCAACTCGTGGCATCCCGTCAGTTTGAGCCCGGCGACTGTGCCGTCATGTATCGCACCAACGCCCAAAGCCGCCTGCTGGAAGAAGCCTTTCTGGCAGCCCGCCTGCCATACCGCCTGGTGGGCGCACAACGCTTTTATGGCAGGCGAGAAGTAAAAGATGTCATTGCCTACCTGCGCCTTGTTCAAAACCCGGAAGATGAAATCTCCCTGGAGCGTATCATCAACGTCCCGGCGCGGGGCGTGGGCGAGAAAACCCTCCTCACCCTGAGACAGGCTGCCAGAGTGGCAGGCGCCTCCACCGGTTCCGCGCTGATGGATTTGGCGCGAGGCTCCAACTCGCCTTACTGGGGCAACTTCACCGGGCGCGCCGCCCTCGCCCTGGCAGATTTTGGCATTCACCTGGCAAACTGGCGCAGTCTGCTCGCCACCGCAACCGTACCGGAACTTTTTGACCAGGTTCTAAAAGACGCAAAATATCTCGAATCGCTGGACGATGGCACCGAAGAAGGCAAAGACCGCCTGGACAACGTAAAAGAACTGCGCCGCCTGGCGGAAGAATATGCCACCCGCACCCTGGCAGAATTTTTGGAAAACGTAGCCCTGGTTGCCGACCAGGACACCATCACCGAAGGTAACGTGCCAACCCTGCTCACCATGCACGCCGCCAAAGGGCTGGAATTTGGCGTGGTTTTCATCACCGGGTTAGATGACGGCGTTATCCCGCATAGCCGCTCTTTTGATAGCCGCGAGCAAATGGAAGAAGAACGCCGTCTTTTTTATGTGGGCATCACCCGTGCGAAAGAAAGGCTATACCTGCTCCGCGCCATGCGCCGGGGCGGGCGCGGGTACGCCGAAGAAACGATAGAATCCCGTTTCCTGGAGGATATTCCCGTCGAGTTCCTTCAGGGCAGAGGGCGCGCCGGGCGCAGTTCCCGCACCTTTCACCGTAGCATGTCCCAAACCTGGTCTTCTGCCCCCGCTGCACCTGCCGCCCCTCCGCCTGTCCCCGCCTCGCAGCAATACCGTCCCGGCATGAGGGTGAAGCACGCCCTTTGGGCGGAAGGGATTGTGATAGAAAGCCGCCTGCAAGACGGAGAAGAAATTGTGGAGATAGCCTTTGCCTCGGTTGGCACCAAACGAGTGATGGCAAGCCTGGCAAAGTTGGAGATTCTCACCCATTAGGCGCAGAACGCGCCACCCATCAGGAGGCACACTTGTCCGAAACCTTAAAAATCGTCATCCCCATGGCTGGTTGGGGAACCAGAATGCGCCCGCACACCTGGAGCAAACCCAAGCCCCTCGTCAGCGTTGCCGGGAAACCCTCCTTTGACCATCTGTTGGATATGTTCCGCAGCGTGCCAGACCCCAAAAACACGGAATACATCTTCATCATCGGCTCCTTCCTCGGCGAACAAATCCCCGTCTATGTGAGCAAACACTACCCGGAGATTAAAGCCCACTACGTCACCCAGGAAGAAATGCGCGGGCAGAGCCACGCCCTATGGCTTGCCCGCCACCATTTGCAGGGTCCCACCATCATGGTCTTCTCCGATACCCTGCTGGAAACCGACTTCTCCTTCTTGGCGCAAGAACCCGCCGATGGCGTTGCCTGGGTCAAAGCCGTGCCAGACCCGCGCCGCTTTGGTGTGGCGGAAGTGAAAGAAGGGCGCATCTCCCGCCTGATAGAAAAACCCCAAACCATGGAAAACAATCTCGCCCTGGTCGGCTGCTATTACTTCAAACGTGGCGAAGACCTGGTGAGAGCGATTAACGAACAAATGAAGCGAGGCATCGCCCTCAAGGGCGAATACTTCCTGGCGGATGCCATCAACATCATGTTAGATTACGGTGCAGAAATGCGTACCCAAAACGTGGATGTCTGGCTGGATACTGGAACCATCGAAGCCACCCTGGAAACCAATACCTACATGCTCGAGCACGGGCGGGATAACTCTTCCGAAGTGGCAAACTTGCCAGGTGTCACCATCATCCCCCCGGTCTTCATTCACCCCACCGCAAGGGTGGAAAACTCCGTCATCGGTCCTCACGTCTCCGTCAGTGCAGATTGCGAAGTGGGCAACTGCGTACTGCGAAACAGTATCCTGGATGATGGCGCCGCCGTGAACGACTCGGTTTTGGATGGCTCTTTCATTGGCAGGCAGGCGCGGGTTAAAGGACGCGCCGCCGCCGTAAACATTGGCGATAATTCCAGTATTCAACTATAAGGAGCAGGCATGGATAGTACCAAACACCTTTCCCGCCGGGTAGTCGGGCTAAAACCCTCCGGCATTCGCAAGTTTTTCGACATCGCCGCCACCATGAAGGATGTCATCTCCCTCGGCATTGGCGAACCAGATTTCACCACCCCTCAACCCATTTTGGAAGCGGGCGTGCGTTCTTTGCAAGCCGGAGAAACCCACTACACCTCCAACTCTGGTAAATTGCAACTGCGCCAGGGCATTGCCCAAAACCTGCAAAACCGCTACGGGGTGCAATACGACCCCGTAACCGAAATCATCGCCACTGTTGGCGTTTCCGAAGCCCTCTACCTCACCTTTGTCGCCCTGCTAGACCCCGGCGATGAAGTCATCATTCCCACCCCCTGCTTTGTCTCCTACCAGGCGGAAGTTTACCTTGCCGGCGGCGTGCCGGTGGAAATTCCCAGCCGGATGGAAAACAACTTTCAGGTAGACCCGGAAGAAATTCGCAAGCACATCACCCCACGCACCAAAGTCATCTTCATTGGCTACCCCAGCAACCCCACCGGCGCAGTTGCCGAGCGCGAAACCCTGCTGGAAATTGCCAAAATCGCCATCGAACACGACCTGATGGTCGTCTCGGATGAAATTTACGACCGTCTTGTGTACGGCTTCGAGCATATCTGCTTCCCCTCCCTCGGAGAAGAAATCAAACAGCGCACCGTTCTCCTGGGCGGATTTTCCAAAAGCCACGCCATGACGGGTTGGCGCATTGGGTACGCCGCCGCCCCTGCCGAAATCATTGCCGGGCTGGTTCGCATTCACCAGTACACCATCATGTCCGCCCCCACCACCGCCCAAGATGCCGCCCTGGAAGCCCTGCGCTGGGACAACTACGTGGATGAGATGGTGACAGAATATGACCGCCGCCGCAAACTGATTGTAAACGGGCTAAACCGCCTGGGGCTAACCACCTTCGAGCCTCGCGGCGCCTTCTACGCCTTCCCCAAAATCACCGCCAGCGGCATGGACGATGAAGCCTTCGCCGAAGCCCTCCTCCACGAGGAGCATGTCGCCGTTGTGCCGGGCAGCGCCTTCGGCGCCGGGGGTGAGGGATTTGTGCGTTGCTCTTACGCCACCTCCTACGAAAAAATAGAAGAAGCCCTACGCCGCATGGAAAAATTTATGGAGCGACACGGCTAGACAACAAAAAAGAGCAGGGGCAACCCTGCTCTTTTCATTCATCAAGCCCGTTCCACCACAAAATCCTGTTTGCGAATGCTGTACCCACCCGCTTTGGCAAGTACCTTGCCCACCAATTCGGCAGGCACATCCAACAGGGTGTGATGGTCTTCAATGTAAATTTTACCAATCACCGCGCCGGGGATGTCGGCATGGTAGGCAATCGCGCCCACCACATCGCCGGGGCGAATACCATGCGCCCGCCCCATATTCATCGTCAGGCGCACCATGCCGTCCTCGTGCGAGGCGGCGGCAAAATCATTGCGCTTAAAACTATCTCTGCGCTGCGGCTGCGGGCGGGAAGTGGGAAATTCGCGTTCCGCTCCGCGCTTTTCGCCGCCAAAGGGGCGTTCCCGGCGTTCCGGGCGGGCACCGCCGCGCATCTTCTCACCCCGAAAGCGATTCTGTTCAAAATCCATCACCTCGCTGACGGCGGCAACCGGGCGCTGCTTTTCATCCGAGCGGGCAATCTTCAGGGCAATGGCGGCAAGTTCCAGCGGGTCCACCCCGTTTGCCACCATCTTCTCCACAATGGCGCGTTCCGCTTTGCTGCGTCCGCGCTGAATCCAGACATTAATCTTGTTGATGAGTTCTTCCTCGCGCCGGGCAAGGATTTCTTCGGCGCTGGGCAGGGGCGCAAGGTTGAGTTTAGTACGGGCAAAGCGTTCAATCTCGCGCAGGCGGCGTTTTTCAAACGGAGTCACCAGGCTGATGGCGATGCCGGTTTTACCTGCCCGCCCGGTGCGCCCAATCCGGTGAACGTACACTTCCGCGTCATCCGGCACATCGTAGTTGAAGACGTGCGAGATGCCGTCAATATCCAAGCCGCGTGCGGCGACATCGGTGGCGACCAGAACCTTAATCTGTCCGGCGCGAAAGCGGTTAAGGGTGCGCTCGCGGGCTTCCTGCGCCAGGTCGCCGTTAAGCGCCTCGGAGGGAAATCCGCGGGTTGCCAGTTCGTTTGCCAGTTCGCCGGTTCCCGCACGGGTGCGGACGAAGATGAGGGCGGAGGTAATCGGCTCCACTTCAAACAGGCGGGTGAGGGCGGCAGTTTTGTCTTTTTCGTTCACCAGGTAGTAACGTTGCTCAATGGCAGCAACCGTTACTTGCTCGCGTTGAATGGACACCGATTGGGGGGCGTGCATATATTTATCTGCCAGGCGGCGAATCTCCGCAGGCATGGTGGCGGAGAAGAGGGCGGTTTGGCGCTCGGCGGGGGTTGCGGCGAGAATGGCTTCAATGTCCTCGATGAAGCCCATGCTGAGCATTTCATCGGCTTCATCCAGCACAACGGTACGGATTTCGCTGAGGTCTAAGATACCCCGGTTGAGCATATCCAGCAGCCGACCAGGGGTGCCAACGACTACATCCACCCCGCGCCGCAGTTGGGAAATTTGGCGGGCATAAGCAGAGCCGCCATAAATGGCAAGCACCTGCGCGTTGCAAAACTGCCCTAGCGAGGTCATTGCCTCAGCGACTTGCAGAGCCAGCTCGCGGGTGGGAGCCATGACGAGGGCTTGCGGGGCGCGTTTTCCGTTTTCTAATTTGTGTAAAATGGGGAGGGCGAAGGCGGCGGTTTTGCCAGTTCCGGTCTGTGCCTGACCAATGACATCTACACCGGTCAGCATCAGCGGAATCATCCCGGCCTGAATGGGGGTCGGCTCGACGTAGCCGAGCGCGGTAATTGCCTGTGCCAGTTCGGAGCGCAGGTTAAGTGCGGAAAATTCGGTTGTCATACAAAATCCTTGTTTTCAAAATTCGGCAGGCTTGCGGTTCTTGGACGACTTGTAAACCAGCCGCCCGCCGGTGAAAAGACTTTGTTTTGACAACCCCGCACTTACAAGCGGCTCTTGCGAGCCGGGTCCCAAGCGCATAGGATTTCTCTTATGCAACAAAAATGCCCGTCTTTCGTGCGGCGGGCAATCATTTGGAGGTCTCAAAACAATGTCCCAAGCGTTCGCGTTTGTGCAACGCGGCGCGAGATTGTATCACAACCCGGCGAAAGGCGTGAGGGCAATTTGGGAAGAGATGCTTATTAAATGGCATACTCCCGCCAGGGGCGGGAGCAGCCAAGACCAACTCAGAGGGAGGAGAGAGTTTTCTACGCAGACGACATGCGCGTCATCTGGTATTTACAGGGGGGAATGGTTGGGGTTTGTGCCGCACCAGGCGCAGGTGGGCTTATCCAACAGGTTGCATTCCTCGGCGTTGGAACAGCGCCGCGCGGCAACCCGGGGAGAATCGGGTAAAAAATCTACCGGGTAAATAACTTCGGTTTCAAAGGCAACTTCTTGCCCGGCATGGTCGCAATACTGAACTTTGGTCACTTCCCATTGTTTTTGAGCCATAAGAGTACCTCCATGTGAATGAGGTGAGTGTACCCGTCTGTCTCTTGTCCTGCCAGTGACAGCCGTCACCAACCCCGGCGACAAATTGCACATATTGGATGACAAGTGTCCTATTTGTACCAGCAAGTATAATCACCCCATTCTTTTCTCTCAGGAGATTTCTATGCCCAAAACAACCCTCCCTTACGGTTTGTGGAACTCTGGCATTCGCCCAGAGATGATGGCGGAGCGTCCCCGCCTGGATGACGCTCTTTTTGATACCCTCACCGAAACCCTGGTTTGGAAGGAAACCCGCGCCGGGCAATCCCTTCTCTTTGCCCGCCAGGGAGAAGACTCTCCCTTTGTCATTTCCAGTAGCCTGAAGGTGGGGGCGGGGGTTGGCTATGGCGGCGGAGATTTTACCGCCGGAGCCGGGATGGTCATCTTCGTCAGCGGCGGCAGGTTGTACCGCGTAAACCTGCCGGATGGACAGCCTCGCCCCATTACCCCCGCCTTTGGCGCGGCAGCCTCGCCTGCCCTCTCGCCGGATGGCTCTCTTGTCCTTTTCGTTCACTCTTACGAAGGGCAAGATTGCCTCGCTCTGGTCGATACGCAGGGCAGCGCCTGGCCCCAAAAACTCATCTCCGGTGCAGATTTTTACATGCAGCCCGCCTGGCATCCTTCCGGCGAGCAAATTGCCTGGGTGGAGTGGAATCATCCGCACATGCCCTGGGTTTCCAGCCGCATCCAAACCGCCGACTTTCGCCAGGGGCAGGCAAGCACCCCTCGCCCTGTATGTGGCGATGAGAGTACGCCCACCTTTCAGCCCTGCTACTCGCCAGATGGCAGCTTCCTCGCCTTCCTTGCCGGGGATGGGGAGTGGGACAGCCTGCGCCTGCTTCATCTGCCAACCGGCGAAGAGCGCTCTCTTGTCCAAAATGTCAGTTTGCTAGACCCCGCCTGGGTGCAGGGAATGCGCCTGCTTGCCTGGCAAGGCTCGGAGTTGTATTTTCTTTCGCAGGAACGGGGGATTCGCTCGCTCTGGAGGCAGAACCCGCAAACCGGGCAGCCGCCTCAGCCGGTGGAGACCTCACCCTTCACCTGGCTCTCGCAAATCAGCATTTCCCCCGCCGGAAAAATCTCCCTGCTTGCCTCCTCTCCGCAGCATCCAGAGCAGTTAATTTGCCAGTCGGCGCAGGGCTGGCAGACGCTCGCCCGCACCGAGCGCAGTCCCCTCAACCCGGAGGAGATTTCCACCCCTCAAGACTTCACCTTCCTCACCGCCGGGGGCGCAAGCGCCCAGGCATG